>NZ_JBHXVG010000009.1:114574-301354 GCF_042672405.1 Streptomyces sp. NPDC127197
GACGCTGCAGGCGCAGAGCGCGGACATCGACGCGGTGTCCGGCGCGACGATCACCAGCGAGGGCTACAAGAAGTCCCTGCAGGCCGCCATCGACGCACGCGCGGCGTCCTCCTCCTCGGACTCCGCCGCCTCCGCTTCCGCCGCGCCGGACACGTCGAACGAGGTCGTCGTCGGCTCGACCGTCCACACGGAGAAGGGTGACGTGCAGGTGGAGGTGACGTTCGACGGTGGCGAGATCACCGCCGTCCGGATGCTGAAGCAGCCGAACCACCCGCAGACCACGGCCGCCGTGCCGACGCTGATCGAGGAGACGCTGCAGGCGCAGAGCGCGGACATCGACGCGGTGTCCGGCGCGACGATCACCAGCGAGGGCTACAAGAAGTCCCTGCAGGCCGCCATCGACGCGAAGGGCGCCTGACATGCACCGGGTCGAGCACGTGATGGGTTTCCCCGTCTCCCTGCGGATCGACGACGAGCACGTCCCCGCCGGGCTCGCCGACGCCGTCTTCGCGTGGCTGCGCGAGGTCGACGAGCGGTTCAGCCCCTTCAAGGACGACAGCGAGGTGTCCCGCCTCGACCGGGGCGAGATCGCCCTCGGCGAGGTCAGCGCCGACCTCGCCGAGGTGCTCGACCTGTGCGAGCAGTACCGGGTCGCCACCGGCGGCGCCTTCGACGCCCGCCTGCCCGGCCGCGGCCTCGATCCCTGCGCCGTGGTCAAGGGCTGGTCGGTGCAGCGGGCGGCGGAGCTGCTCACGGCCGCGGGCGTACGGCGGTTCTGCCTGAACGCCGGGGGCGACGTGGTCGTCGCCGGCGGGCCATGGCGGGTGGGCGTACGGCACCCCGACCACGCCGACCGGGTGTGCGCGGTCCTGGAACTCGACCACGGGGCGGTCGCGACGTCCGCGCTGTACGAGCGGGGCGAGCACATCGTCGACGGCCGCACCGGACGTCCGGCGACCGGCCTGCTCAGCGTCACCGTCGTGGCCCCGACCCTGACGGAGGCGGACACCGCGGCCACCGCGGCGTTCGCGATGGGTGCGGAGGGCGTCGCCTGGGCGGCCGGACGGGAGCGCTGCGAGGTGTACGCCGTGGACGCCGGGCGGCGGGTGCGGCGTACGGCCGGGCTGCCCATGGCGGCATGACCGTCGGCGGGGACTGCAACCGGTCAGCACGCGACGTAACCCGTCGAAGTCCTGCAACACAACCGGTCTAGACTCTCCCCGCAACGGCCCGCCGCCATGGCGAGAGCGGGCAGCGACGGCCAAACCCGAAGGGCGTTCGGCGTTTTGATACGGATAGATTCAGTCACCAAGCGGTACCCGGACGGCACGGTGGCGGTCGACCGCCTGTCACTGGAGATACCGGACCGTTCGATCACGGTCCTCGTCGGGCCGTCGGGGTGCGGCAAGACCACCACCCTGCGGATGATCAACCGGATGGTCGAGCCGAGCGAGGGCCGTATCCTCCTCGACGACGTCGACATCATGCAGCAGCCGGTCAACACACTGCGCCGGTCCATGGGTTACGTCATCCAGAACGCCGGCCTCTTCCAGCACCGCACGATCGTCGACAACATCGCCACCGTGCCCCGCATGCTCGGCTGGGGCAAGGACAAGGCCCGCGCCCGGGCCCGGGAGTTGATGGAACGGGTCGGTCTGGACGCCTCCCTCGCCAAGCGGTACCCCTACCAGCTGTCCGGCGGGCAGCAGCAACGCGTCGGTGTGGCCCGGGCGTTGGCCGCCGACCCGCCCGTGCTGCTCATGGACGAGCCGTTCTCCGCCGTCGACCCCGTGGTCCGCAAGGGCCTGCAGGACGAACTCCTGCGAATCCAGGATGAGTTGGGCAAGACCATCGTCTTCGTCACCCATGACATCGACGAGGCCGTCAAGCTCGGCACCATGGTCGCCGTGATGCGCACCGGCGGCCGGCTCGCCCAGTTCGCGCCGCCCGCCGAGCTGCTGTCCCACCCCGCGGACGCCTTCGTCGAGGACTTCCTCGGCGCCGACCGCGGCATCCGGCGCCTGTCCTTCTTCCCGTCCGCCGGGCTGGAGTTGCTCACCACGCCGATCGTCGCCGTCGACGCCACGGCCGAGCAGATCGCCGCGCGCGACACGACGGACGTCCCCTATCTCCTCGTGACGGACCTGGACGGCAAGCCCCTCGGCTGGAGCGAGCCGCGGGAGCTGGCCGCCGGGAACATCGCGGTGGATCAACTCCTGTCGTACGGGCGGCCGTTCGTGGCAGGCACGGAATCGCTGCGGGCCGCGCTCGACTGCGCCGTCCTCTCGCCCACCGGCTGGGCCGTCGCCGTGGACGGCGAGGGCCGGGCGGCCGGGGTCGTCTCCCAGCAGGCCATCGGCGAGGCGATCCGTGGCGCCCACGCCGAGCGACGGACCGACGGGACGGCCGAGAAGGCCCAGAAGGTCGCGCGATGAACGAACTCTTCGACATGCCCAGCGACATCCAGCAGGGCTACTTCGGCGTGGTCGCACTGCACCTGCGCGAAGCACTGCTTCCGGTGCTGACCGGGCTGCTCGTGGCGCTGCCCGTCGCCCAGCTGTGCGTGCGGCTGCGCTGGCTGTACCCGCCCGTGCTGTGGGTGACGACCGTGCTGTACGCGATCCCGTCGCTCGCCTTCTTCGTCGTCCTCATCGACTACACCGGCCTGAGCGAGCTCACGGTGATGATCCCGCTGGCCGTCTACAGCCTGGTGGTGCTGGTCCCGGCGATCGTGGACGGTGTGCGGTCGGTGCCGCAGGAGACGCTGGCCGCCGCCACCGCCATGGGCTTCGGGCCCGTACGACGCTATGTCCAGGTGCAGTTGCCGATCGCGGCGCCCGCGATCATCGCCGGGTTGCGGGTGGCGTCGGTGTCGAGCATCTCCCTGGTCAGCGTCGGCATGCTGATCGGCAACGAGGGAGCCCTCGGCAACCTGCTCAACAGCGGCATGATCTACCACCAGGACCGGCTGATCTGGCTCTCCGTGGCGGGCACGGCCGTCCTCGCCATCCTCGTGGACGCCGCGTTGATCGTCCTGCGGCTGCTGTTGACGCCCTGGATGCCGCGCGGCGCCCGGAAGGACACGCGCACCGCCGCCGTCAAGGAGGCCGCCCGGTGAACGTCCTGAACCACATCGACGCCTTCTTCAGCGACAGCGCCCACTGGCAGGGCTACGACGGCATCCCGACGCGCGTCGTCGAGCACATCGAGTACACGCTGCTGGCGCTCGGCATCGCCGCCGCCATCGGACTGCCGATCGGCCTGCTCACCGGGCACACCGGGCGCGGCGGCAACACGCTCGCCCTGGTCGCCACCGCCGCCCGTGCGCTGCCCAGCTTCGGTCTGATGGTGCTGATGTTCGTGCTGCTCGGCCTGGGCATGGCCCCGGTGATGATCCCCCTGGTCGTGCTCGCCGTCCCGCCCATCCTGGTCACCACCTACGAGGCGATGCGCTCCGTGGACCCCGCCCCGGTGGACGCCGCTCGCGGCATGGGCATGGCCGAGGCCGGGGTCCTGTTCCGCGTCGAACTGCCGGTGGCCCTGCCGCTGATCCTGAGCGGACTGCGCTCGGCGGCCATCCAGATCGTCTCGACGGCCACCATCGCCGCGTACGTCAGCTTCGGCGGCATCGGCCGCTACATCATCGACGGCCTCTACCAGCAGAACTACGAGAAGGTCGTGGGCGGCGCCACCCTGGTCGCCGGGATGGCGCTCGCCACGCTCGCGGTGTTCTGGGCGATCGCCCGCCTCACGGTGTCGCCCGGCGTGCGCCGCAGCAGCTGAGTCATCCCTCGGTGCGGGCCAGCGCCAGCTCCAGTACGACGAGCAGCGCGTCCCGCACCGAGCCGCGCTCGCGGGCGTCGAACACGACCACCGGGACGTGCTCGGCGACGTCCAGCGCCCAGCGGACCTCCTCCAGGGCGTGCTCGACCTGCCCGTCGAAGGCGTTGATCGCCACGGCGAACGGGATCTGCCGGTGCTCGAAATAGTCGACGGCGGCATAGCAGTCGTCGAGCCGGCGGGTGTCGACGATGACGAGCGCGCCGACCGCCCCCTCCACGATGTCGTCCCACATGAAGCCGAACCGGTCCTGACCGGGCGTGCCGAACAGATACAGCTTCAGCGTGGGATCGATGGTGATGCAGCCGAAGTCCATCGCGACCGTGGTCGTGGTCTTGCGCGGGGTGTGGGAGAGGTCGTCCACCCCCGCCGCGACCTCGGTGATGGCGGCCTCGGTGGTCAGCGGCTCGATCTCGGAGATGGCGCCGACGGCGGTGGTCTTGCCCACGCCGAAGCCGCCCGCGATCACCATCTTCACCGGCAGCGGCGGCCGTACGGCCCGCTGCGCGGCCGCGCCGACGGTGAGCGGTTCAGTCGGTGTCACGGAGTACCCCCCGGGAGTCGGGGATGGCGCGGAGGCCATCGATAACCCTTCGCAGGACGGACGCGTCGTGGGTGACGGCGGCGTTCGGCACGTACACCGCCAGATGCCCGGCGGTGCGCAGGTCCTCGGCGAGGACCCGGACGACGTTGAGATGCAGCCGCAGCCGGGCCGCGATCTCGGCGATGGACTGCGGCTGCTTGCAGGCGGCAACGATGTCGTGCTGCTCGAAGGACAGCCGGTCGAGCGCGTCGAGCCCCTCGGCGGTGGCGATCACCTGGGTCTCGACCGGGATCGTCCGGCCGGACGCGGCCTCGCCCGCGCCCGCCACCCGGCCGGCGGTGACGAGGAACGGCCGTACGGCGGGGACGTGTCCGGCCGGGTCGGGGCCCGGGGGCGTCAAGCCGTCCGCCATGGGGTGTCTTCCTCCTCGACCGGGCGGTGACCGGTCAGCCCGTCGACGGGACGCCGACGCTGTTCTTCAGTTCGAGCACGAGCTGGGGGCTGAGCGCGGCACCGGCGCGGTTGGCGAACAGCGTCATCTCGTAGGCGATGTTGCCCAGTTTGGCCTCCTTGTCGGCGACCACGCCGAGCACGGCGCCGCTGCCGATCGCGGAGACCAGGACATGGCCGCCCTCCAGGTCGATGATGACCTTGTTGAGAGCGCCCAGGCCGTAGTTGCCGGAGGCGCCGGCGGCGAGGCTGGTGAGGCCGGAGACGATCGCCGCCAGCCGCTCGGAGTGGGCCCGCTCCCGCAGCTGTGCCACGGCGATGAGCAGGCCGTCGGAGGACACCGCGATGGCGTCGACGACGCCCGCGGTCTCGGTCGCGAAACGGTTGAGCAGCCATGTGAAGTCGGCTGCGGCGGCCCGCAGTTCGTCCGGCGTGGAGTCTCCCGTGGGAGTGCCACCTGTCGACGTGCTCACTGCTCCGCTCCTTCCGGGAGGTGGTTCTGGTCGTGCGAGTCGCTGGGTTCGTGGGTTTGGTCGGGAGCGCGGCTGTTGCCGGCGCCCTCGCTCGGGGTGTCGCTGTCGCGGTGGGCGCGTTCCACGGCCGCCTCGAACTCCTCCAGGGCGCTGCGGACCGCTTCCGCGTCGGCGGGGGCGGCGGCCGGACGGGCGGCCGTCTGCCGGTCGGCTTCGGCGGTCGTACGGAGCGTGGCGCCCCGGACGCGGCGGCGCAGCGGGCGGGAGCCGTCCGGCGCCGTCTCGGTGCGGGCCTTCGGGATCAGCGGCTTGTCGTCGCCTGCCGCGGGTTCGCGCCGGGGGACACGGCGGGGGAGGGGGGTGAGTTCGTCCGCGGGGGCGTCGCGCTGCGCAGGCGCGGTGTCCGGTGCGGCGTCCACCGGGTCCCCCGATACGGCCGGCACGGCGGCTGAGGGCCGCGGCCCGGCTGCTGGAGCCGGGACGGTCGCCGTCCGCGCACCCGCGCGGTCCTCCGCCATACCGCCGGAGACCACCGCGCTCATCGTGAGCAGCAGCGACGACGGGATCGACACCTCGGCCGTCACACCGCCCCCGGGCGTACGGGACAGGGTCACGCCGATCTCCCAGCGGCGGGCCAAGTTACCCACCACGAACAGGCCGAGCACCTTCGTCGGCACCAGGTCGAGACGCTCGCGCCGGATCAGCCGGGCGTTCTCCTCGGCCAGCCGCTCGGCGCTCATGCCCAGGCCGTGGTCGGCGACGGTGATCGTCGCACCGGAGTCGCCGCCGCGCACGGTCACCTCGACGGGGCTGCCGGCCGGGGAGAACGACACGGCGTTCTCCAGGAGTTCGGCCACCATCAGCGTCAGGTCGCCGACGATGTCCGGCTCCACCATGATCTCGGTACCGGCATGCAGTTCGACCCGCTGGTAGCCCTCGATCTGGCCGAGCGCGGCCCGTACGACGTTGGTGAGCGCGGTCGGCCCGGAGTCCAGGACGGTCTCGCGGATGCCGGCGAGCAGCATCAGGCTGTCCGCGTTGCGGCGCAGGCGGACCGCGATGTGGTCGATGTGGTAGAGGCGTTCGAGGAGAGCGGGGTCGGTCTCGCCCCGCTCGACGGCGTCGATGAGGGCGAGCTGCCGGGTCGTGAGGTTGCTGACCCGCCGGCCGACGTTGCCGAACATCTCGGCGACGTTGCGCCGGCTGAGCACCTGGCGTTCCAGCAGGGCGGCCGCGGTGGTCTGCACATGGTTGAAGGCCTCGGCGAGTTCGCCGATCTCGTCCTTCGCCGTGACCGGGATCTCGCGCAGCCGGGGCGGCGCATCGTCCTCGGCGTCGTCGTCGGCCACCCGGTCGAGCTCGCGGCCGGCGACGTCGGCGACCTGCCGGGCGGCCCCCGTGAGGGCCTGCACCGGCCGGACCACCGAGCGGCGCACCGCTACCGAGAAGGCGCCCCAGAGGAGGAAGCCGAGCAGGGCGAGGCTGAGCAGCCAGGCGGCGTTCCACAGGGCGTCGGTGGAGGCCTCGTCGGCGCGGTCGGCGATCTGGTCGATGAGCGAGGCGGTGATTTCCAGCCGGCTCTCGGACTGCTCGCGGTAGGCGGGGTAGGCAGAGAGGGCGAGGGTGAGCTTCGCCCGGGTCACGGCCGTCGACTCGGACTGCAGCGCGCTGGGGTCGATCTGCAGCTCGGCGTAATGCCGCAGGATGGTCGCCTGCGCGGAGCTGTGCTCGATGCCGCGCAGCTCCTCCGTCTGCTCGTCGGTGGCGAACCGGCCGAAGCGCTCGGCCTGGTGGTTGTACAGCTCGTACGCCCCGACCGCGCTGATGAACTCGATGAGCGCGTTGGAGTCGCCGGTCGTCGCCGAGAACACCGAGGTCTCGAAGGAGCTGTGCGCGGCGTCGGCACGCAGCAGGGAGTCCAGCAGGTTTCCCGTGAAGGTGGCCGCGAGGGCCGCGTTGCGGTCCAGGCCGAGGCCGTCGATCAGGCCCCTGGCGGCGTTGGTGTACGCCGGGTCGATGTTGTCGGCGGGCAGATAGCCCTGTTCGATCGTCCGCCGCAGGCTGCCCAGGCCGCTGACTTCTCGCAGCGCCTGCGCCTCGGTGTCCGGCAGCCGGTCGCCGAAGGTGGTGCGCACCTTCTCGACCTGGGCGTCGACCGCCTCCTGCGCCTCGCGGTAGTCGGACAGCTGGGCCTTGACGCCGCTGCCCCCCGCCTCGTACCGCACGGAGAGCAGAATGGCCCGCTGGTGCTCGGTCTCCACCCGCTCGACCAGCTTCGCGACCTGTGTGCTGCTGCGCACGAGCCGGGCGGCGTCCGCCGCCGTCCGCGCCTGGCTCACCTGGTCGGAGATGAGATAGGTGAGCAGCACGGCCAGCCCGGCGAGCGGCACGCCGACCAGCACGTTGAGCTTGCGGCGGAACGGCCAGCGGTCGGCGAAGCCCCGTATGCCACCCCCCGCTGCGGCTTCGCTCCGCTCGTTCGTGGACACCAGGCCTCCTTCGTGGGGTGTCGCACGGCGCGCGAAGAACGCGCGTGTCCGTTCGCGTGTCGTTTTGATCGGCTCCGGCCGGTGTGCGACGACACCGGTGCGGTCTGTGTCGCCGCTGTGACCGGAGAGCAACTCCGGTGAGACTATCGCCTCTTGGGTGGTGTGATCGTGCCACTCCAAGTCAAGAATCCGTTACAACCCGCTCCGCTTGAGGAGGCGTTCGTTCGCGGTTCCTTCACAACAGGTCACTCATCGAAGCCAATTGGTGACCTGGCTGCTCTTGACTGACCGAGAACTCGCTGGATTGGATCAGCGGGTGCGGTGTGTCCGCACCCGTACGCCGCACGCACCCGCACGTCCCGCCAACGCCAAGCTTCCCCACCACATCCTCAGCCCGGAACGGGAATTGTGACTTCTACCGTGAAGAGCAGCTGGTCCAGAACACGTCACCGCGGCGCGGCCGCCGTCGCCCTCGCCGCCGCGGCGGTGCTGGTCGCGGGCTGCGGCTCGTCGTCCGACGACGAGTCCGACAACCCGCTCTCGGAGGGCAAGGCGGACGGCGACACCGTCGTCGTCGGCTCCAACAACTTCGCCGAGAGCATCCTCCTCGCCGACATCTACGGCGAAGCCCTGAAGGCCAAGGGCATCAAGGTCGAGTACAAGCCGAACATCGGCAGCCGCGAGACCACCTACGGCCTGCTCAAGAACGGCTCCATCGCCGTTCTGCCCGAGTACAACGGCTCGCTCCTGGCCTACCTCGACCCCGAAGCGGAACAGAAGTCGGCCGAGTCCGTGAACGCCGCGGTCAAGTCCAAGCTGGACTCCAAGCTGACCCTGCTGGAATCGGCGCCGGCCGAGGACAAGGACTCCGTGTCCATCAACGCGGAGACCGCGAAGAAGTACGACCTCACCGCGCAGTCCACCCTCGCGGACCTGAAGGACATCGCCCCGGAACTGGTCATCGGCGGCTCGCCCGAGTTCCAGACCCGGCACCAGGGCCTTGTCGGGCTGGAGAAGGAATACGGCCTGAAGTTCAAGTCCTTCAAGGCCCTCGACGCCGGCGGCCCGCTCACCCAGGCAGCGCTGACCAAGAACACCGTGCAGGCCGCGGACATCTTCACCACCGACCCGACCATCACCAAGGAGAAGTTCGTCGTCCTGCAGGATCCGAAGAACCTCTTCGGGTTCGCCAACGTGACCCCGCTGGTCTACAAGAGCGGGCTCTCGCAGGAGGGCATCGACGCGCTCAACGCGGTCTCCGCCAAGCTCGACACCAAGACGCTGCTCGACCTGGACTCCCAGGTGCAGCTGGAGAACAAGGACCCGCTGGACGTGGCCAAGGCCTGGCTGAAGTCGGTGGGCCTGGACTAGTGCCGCGACAGGCACACCGGACGCCGCTCCTTGACGGGCAAACGTTGCCTGCCGCGGCACTAGGGCCTGTCGTGCGGTGACAGCCCCGCCAACCGGCCGTCACCGCACGGCGGTTCACCGCCGCCGTAGCCGCAGGGCCAGAGCCGCGCCGCCGGCGAGGGTCAGCACCGTGGCGGCTCCGATCGCCGGCAGGAGTGCGGAGGGACCGGAGCCGGTGCCTTCGGCGGATGCCACCGGGGTACCGGCGGGGGCCGTCCCGGGAGGTCGGTCACTGCTCCGGGCGTCGGTCGTCTTCGACGGAGCACTGCTCGCGCGGTCCTGCGGCCGGCCCGCCGTGAACATCACGTCGGAGCACGAGTAGTACGTGTCCGCTGTACTGCTGTTCTGCCATACCGTGTAGAGAACGTGACGCCCCGTCCGGTCCGAAGGCAGTGTCGTCCGGATCCGGTACGCGCCGTCCGCCAAGGCGGGGTTCTCGACTTCCGCGAACGGCCGCTCCGGCAGGTCGGACCAGGTCAGCGGCTTCGCCGGATCGTAACCGGGCTCGGTCAGATAGAGCCGGAACGTGCCGGTGTGCGGGATGGTCGAGGCATACGTCATGGTCAGCGACCCGCCCGGTGACAGGCGGGTGGCCGGCCAGTCGGGGCGGGGCAGGTCGAGGCCCCGGTAGGTGGACAGGCCCCCGCTGCACAACTGCCCGTCGGGGATCGTCTGCCGGTCCCTGCCGTTCACGTTCGCGACCCGGAGGTTGTCCCAGGCCGTGAAGGACGCGCCGTTGGCGGCGACGGCAGCCCGGCACGCCGCGGACCGGGCGCGCTCGCCGCCCTCGGGGGAGCAGGCCACCACCCGGCTGACCGGATCCGTCGGCGCGCCGTGCGCCTGCGCCGGACCCCCCGCCCAGAGGCCCAGCAGCAACGGGCCTACGGCGGCGGCCGCCAGGGCGGTGCGACATACGGTGGTCCGGGGCATGCGTCCCCTCTTCCTCGGCCGGTGCGCGAACGGTCTGCCGAGTGCAGTACGGGAAACCGGCCCGGCGCGTTCACGCGTCGACATGTGGCACCAAAGGGAACATCCGCGGTCAACCAGCTTATGGAAAGGGTGGGTTTCCGGTCGGATCAAGGGTTTCCCCTGTATCCGAGACACCGTCACGTTGCCTATCGTTCGAGCACAGACGACCCACAGGTAACCCCTGTTACGGGTCGCCCCTCGCGCCTGGCCGGCCATCGCGCTCCGCTTTTCGGTTCACCCCCCTCCGCTTCGACGACGAAGCGCATCGACCGCCGCTCCGCGCTGCCCGGAGACCGGCCACGAAAGGCAAGCCTTTGCGAACCTCCCCTGCCATCAGACGCAAGCTGATATCCGTCGCCGCCGTTTCCGCGACGCTGCTCACGGTCACCACCGCATCGGTCGCCGTGGCCCAGGAACCCGCACCTCAGGAAGCCACCGTCCCGGCCGCGCAGACCGAGGCCGCGCCCGGCACCCCCGCCGAACGCCTCATCGTCGGCTACAAGTCCGGCGCCGCGGAGGCGAAGTCGAACAAGGCCGCCGACGCCGACGCCGCGACCAAGGGCAAGGAGGCCGGCGAGAAGCTCGACTTCCAGCGCCGCCTCGGCACCGGGGCCGCCCTGGTCGACCTGGGCGAGAACCTCACGAAGCGCGATGTCGCCGATGTCGTCGCCGAGTACCAGGCCGACCCGCAGGTCGCCTATGTCGTACCGGACCGCCTCAACACCCCGCAGGCCGACCCGAACGACACCGACTACGCCAAGCAGTGGGACCTGTTCGAGGCCACCGCCGGCATGAACGTGCCGGCCGCCTGGCCGACCTCCACCGGCAGCGGTGTGACGGTCGCCGTCATCGACACCGGCTACGTCGCCCACTCCGACCTCGCCGCGAACATCGTCGGCGGCTACGACTTCATCGCCGACACCGCCGTCTCCGTGGACGGCGACGGCCGCGACGGCAACCCGGCCGACCCGGGCGACTGGTACAACGCCAACGAGTGCGGCTCCGGCATCCCGGCCAGCAACTCCTCCTGGCACGGCACGCACGTGGCCGGCACCATCGCCGCCGTCACCAACAACAGCAAGGGCATGGCGGGCATCGCGTACGGCGCGAAGATCTCCCCGGTGCGCGTGCTCGGCAAGTGCGGCGGCTACGACTCCGACATCATCGACGCCATCACCTGGGCGTCCGGCGGCACCGTTTCGGGTGTGCCCGCCAACTCCAACGTCGCCAAGGTCATCAACATGAGCCTCGGCGGCGACGGTGCCTGCACCTCGGCGACCCAGAGCGCCATCAACGCGGCCGTGAACCGGGGCACGACGATCGTCGTGGCCGCGGGCAACGACAACGACAACGTCGCGAACCACTCGCCGGGCAACTGCAACAACGTCATCTCGGTCGCCGCGACCAACCGCACCGGCGCGAAGGCCTCGTACTCCAACTACGGCTCCCTGGTGGACATCTCGGCCCCCGGCGGCCAGACCAGCACCGGCACCGCCAACGGCATCTACTCCACGCTGAACTCCGGCACCAGGACGCCGTCCACCGAGTCGTACGCCTACTACCAGGGCACCAGCATGGCCACCCCGCACATCGCGGGCCTCGCCGCGCTGATGAAGTCGGCCAAGTCCTCGCTGACCCCGGCCCAGATCGAGTCGGCGATCAAGTCCAACGCCCGTGCGCTGCCCGGCTCCTGCTCCGGCGGCTGCGGTGCGGGTCTGGCGGACGCCGCCAAGACGGTCCAGGCCGTGGCCGGTGGTACGTCCACCGGTACGACGTTCTCCAGCAGCTCCGCCGTCTCGATCCCGGACGCCGGTTCGGCCGTCGAGTCGCCGATCACCGTCAGCGGCCGCAGCGGCAACGCGCCCTCGGCCCTCCAGGTCGCGGTCGACATCACCCACACCTACCGCGGTGACCTGGTCATCGACCTGGTCGCACCGGACGGTTCGACGTACCGCCTGAAGTCCTCCAGCTCCTCGGACTCCGCGGACAACGTGAACACCACCTACTCGGTGAACGCATCCAGCGAGACCGCCAACGGCACCTGGAAGCTGCGCGTCCAGGACACGGCGGCACAGGACACGGGCCGGCTGAACAGCTGGAGCCTGACGTTCTGAACGGGCTCACGGTGAGCTGAGGCCGCGCGCCTCGTGAGCGGGCGGGCCGACCGGCGCGGAGGGGCGCCGGCCGGCCCGCCCGGTCGTCATGTGCGGAACGCCGGGAGGTGGTCTTGCGCCCAGTCCTGGTAGGTGCGGGCGGGACGGCCGAGGAGCGCTGCGACCGTTGGGTCCACGTGCCCCTTCGTCCCGTCCCGACCCCGCCTCGCGCTCTCCAGCAGGGCGTGGGCCACCGGTGCGGGGTAGCGGGCCAGGAGTCCGCTCAGTGCCTGGTCCTCCGTCAACTCTGTGAAGGTCAACGGCCGTTCCAGCAACTCGGCGAGAATCGCCGTCTGTTCCACGGGGCTGACCGGCTCGGGACCGGTGAGCGCGTACGCCCGCCCCGCGTGGTTCTCCGGGGCCGTCAGTGCCCGTACCGCCACCTCCGCGATGTCCCTGGGGTCGACCGCGACGACCGCCGTCGTGCCGTTCAGGGCGCGCACCACGCCCTCCTCCCGCACCGAACGCGCCCAGCCCAGCGTGTTGGACATGAAGGCACGCGGCCGCAACAGGGTCCACGACAGGCCCGAGTCGAGCAGCAGCCGCTCGTTCTCCCGCTGCCACCGCGTGACCAGATCCGTGGCGTCGGACTCTGTCACCGACAGGGTCGTCAGCTTCACCACATGGCGAACTCCCGCCGCGCGCGCGGCCGTCAGGAAGTTCTCGTCGTGGGCGTGTGTCAGCGGATCCGCCGTGACGAGCAGCGCGGCCCGCACGCCGGTCAGTGCCCGTAGCAGGCCGTCCCGGTCGGCGAGGTCGCCGGCCACCACCTCGACCCGCGGACCGGTCAGGCCGGCCGCGCGGCTCGGATCACGGGTCAGCAGACGCAGCGGCACGGAGCCGGCCAGACGCCGGGCCACCAGAGAGCCGACGGTGCCGGTGGCCCCGGTCAGCAGGATCACGAGACCGCCTTGTCGAGGGCATCGAGCGAGTCCAGCACCCGGGCGCCCCGGTCGGCCCCGCTGTCGAGGCCGAGCAGCAGTCCAGGCACCGCGATGCTCGGCAGCATGTGGGACCACAGCACGGACAGCCGCCGGCCCAGATCGGACCGGTCCGTCAGTGCGCGCGCCATCAGCTGGATGCCGGTGAAGGAGCCCACCAGCAGCTCCACCGTGTCCCGCGGCTCCACTGTCGGCAGCAACTCCCCTTGCTTGTACGCCTGTTCCATCAGCGGTGTCAGATGGTCGACCCACTGCCGGAACGGTCCGGTGTGATCGACCCCGGGTGGCGCGCACTGGTCCACCGCCAGCCGCACACTGCCCCGGAGCAGGGCGCTGCTCAGCAGCCGCTGGCCGACGACAAAGGTGATGTCGATGACCTCCTGCAACTTGCAGGGCTGCGAGGGGATCGCGCCGAACGGCACCTGCTCGTCAAGGACCGCCTGGGCGAGGGACTCCTTGGACGGGAAGTGGAAGTACAGCGCGCCCTTGGTGACTTCGGCCCGCTCCAGCACCATGGCGATGGTGGTGGAGGTGTAGCCGTGTTCGTCGAAGACCGCGCCGGCGGCTTCCAGGATCGCCCTGCGTGTTCTGATGGCGCGTTCCTGTTTCGCCATGAGAGACCCTCCCCGGCGCCCTGTTGGCCGGTTCTTGCCGTGAGCGCCACGATCGTGCCGGAACTGCCCCGATCATAGAGTGCTACGGAGTGATCTCATTGAAAACAAACCGGTCGCCTCGTATTCTTACGCTCACTCGCAGCGGATGGTTCACCGTCCGCCTGGCCTTCGGGGGACCGTAGGAGTGACATGCCTCAACCGCTTGCCGAGACCCCGTCCCTGATGACGACAGTTCCCCGGCAGTTCGTCCACCGTGCGGCCGTCACCGAGACCTTCCTCACCGACTGGAGCCGGAAGGGAGCCGACCGTTTCTCGGCGTCCGCCCAGTGGCCCCGCGCCCATGGGTTACACGTGTCGTCCGACCGTTCCGCGTACGAACCGCTGCTCGTCGTGGAGACGATCCGCCAGGCCGGAACCCTGATCGCGCACACCGAGTACGACGTGCCCCTGGGGTACCACTTCGTGCTCCAGCAGTTCGAAGTCGACACGTTTCCCGAGCACTTGACGGTCGGCCCGATACCGGCCGAGCCGCTCGTCGAGCTCGACTTCTTCGACGTGCGCTACCGCGGCGGCCGCCCGGCCGGCGCCCGCTACACCGCCGAGGTGCTGGTCGACGGCGCCCGCGTGGCCTCCGCACGCGTTGCCTTCACCTGCGTCGGCGACTCGGTCTACCGCAGGCTGCGCGGCGGCCGCACCCCGGACACCGTCTCCGCACCGCCCGTGCCGCCCGGACTCCCGGCGGACGCCGTGGGGCGCGCCCTGTCCACGGACGTCGTACTGGCGCCGACCGAACGCGACGATCGCTGGCAGCTGCGAATCGATACCGCACATCCCGTTTTCTTCGACCACCCCCTCGACCACGCACCAGGCATGCTCCTGCTGGAGGCGGCCCGCCAGGCGGCCTGGGCGCGAGCGACGAAGGCCGGCTCGCCCGCCTCCTTCCACGCCGTCTTCCATCGCTACGCCGAACTGGACGAACCCGTCTGGATCGAGGCTGCGAAAGAGGAGGAGCCGGGTATCCGAGTCGTGGCCACGCAGGGGGAGTCGAAGGTCTTCGAGTGCCTCGTGGGGTTCATCACCGAGTGAGCTATGGTGTGCGGAGGTAAGAAAAAAACGGCGTAACCCGTTTCATTTCAGGGGGAGTCCAGCCGATGGCGAGGCAGTTGCGAGCCGAACAGACCCGCGCGACGATCATCACGGCCGCCGCCGATCTGTTCGACCGTCACGGCTACGAGTCGACCAGCCTGAGCGACATCGTCGAGCACGCCCAAGTCACCAAGGGCGCCCTGTACTTCCACTTCGCGGCGAAGGAAGACCTGGCCCACGCCATCATGGAAATCCAGTCGCAGGCCTCGCGGCAGCTCGTCCGCGAGGTGGACGGCCGGGACTGCTCGTCGCTCGAAGCCCTGATGCGCATCACCTTCGGCCTCACCCGGCTCACCGTCGAGGGTCCGGTCGCCCGAGCCGGCCTCCGGCTCGCCACCGGTGGAGTGGGGGTGCGGCCACCGATGCCGCATCCCTTCACCGAGTGGCTGGAGATCGTCTCGCGCAGACTGCTCGGCGCCGTCAAGGAGTCCGACATCCACCCCGACGTGGACGTCGACGTCGTCGCCCACTCGGTCGTCAGCTTCTTCGTCGGCATACGTGTCACCGGCCGCACCCTGGAATCCCTGCTCCGGCTGCCCCGCCGGGTGACCGAGATGTGGTACGTCCTCATCCGTGGCCTCGTGCCCGTGACCAGGCGCCCGCGCTATCTCGGCCTCGCCGTACAGCTGGAGCGGGAGATCAGAACGGCCTGAGCGGCGCGGTACGGTGAGCCGCATGCCTGCCTCCGCGCCCCTGATCCTCGGCAACGAACCCGGCTCCTTCCCGCACAGCGTGCTGGCCGAACGCCATCCAGCGATCATCCGGCAGGTGCGGGAGGCCTTCCCGTACGGCCCCGACCGCCGGCGCGCGCTGGACGCGCTGCTCGCGAGCTGCGCCAAGGGCGTGATCGAACCGCTCCCCGCCGACGCGCACGACCGGGACCGCTGGGCCGCCTGGGGGCTCGACACCTACGCCGGGCGTTCCTGGTTCGACGTGCCCTGGCTGTGGTCCGAGAGCTACTTCTACCGCCAACTCCTCGAATCCGTCGGATACTTCGACCCCGGCCCCTGGCAGGGCATCGACCCCTTCCGCCCCGACAAGCTCGCCGAGCTCGACGCACCGCAGACGGACGAGGAACTCGCAGCGCTCGACGCCCTGGAGGACCGCCCGGCCGGCGAACGGGACCGGGCCCTGTTGCACGGCTCGCTCTGGGGCAACCGCGCAGACCTGGGCTTCCGGCTGTCCGCGGGCGGAGCCGACACCTCGGCTGCCGTCCCCGGCCTGGTCGCCGACGACAGCGAGACCCTGTGGTCGCTGCTCCCGCCCTCCGGCGCGGGCACCCTGTGCCTGATCGCCGACAACTCCGGCCGCGAGCTCATCCCCGACCTGCTCCTCATCGCGCATCTGCTCGCCGGGGGCCGCGTCGAGCGGGCGGTCCTGCACGTCAAGCCGCACCCGTACTACGTCTCCGACGCGACCCCGGCCGATGTGCTCGACGCGCTGCGCCGGCTGACGGCGGCGCCGGGCGCGGCCCGAGGCTACGGGCGGCGGCTGTGGGCGGCGCTGACCGACGGCCGCCTCACGGTGCGGGCCCACCCCTTCTCCTGCGGCCCGCTGCCGTACGCCGAGATGCCCGACGACCTGCGCGCCGAGTTCGCCGCCGCCACGGTGACGATCGTGAAGGGCGACCTCAACTACCGCCGCCTCGTGGGCGACCGGCTGTGGCCCCCGACGACGCCGTTCCCCGACGTCACCGGCTACTTCCCCGGTCCGGTCGCCGCTCTGCGCACCCTGAAGTCCGACGTGATCTGCGGCCTCGACGCCGGCACCGAGGCCGCGCTGGACGCCGCGGAAGGCCGACGCTGGCGGGTCGGCGGCACGCATGCCCTGATCCAGGTCAGGGCATGAGACCGCGTCAGGTCGTGTGCCCGGGCCATGGCCGGTGGGCGGTGGCCCGGGAAGGGCGCGCGGACCGACGGTGTCGCGCCCGGCACACCGGAGCGGCGGTAGCCCCTCGCGCGACCGCACTGCTCCGGCGCCGGCAGCGGTAACCGGCTCAGCCCAGGCGTACGTCCTGCCACACCAACCGGTGGTCCGACGTCGGGACCGGCCAGCCGCTGCCGACGAGGCGGTACAGCGGGTCGTCGGACGTCGGCCAGAACACACCGTTCGAGACCGGCGTCAGCCCCTTGGAGGGGATGACGTAGTCCACTCGGAGGTTGCCGGGCGCGGTGTCGGAGAAGTCGGCCGTGTCGTAGGCCGGGTTGCCGGTGTGCGCGGTGTTGGCACCGCCCTGGAGCCGCGCGGCCTCCACACCGCCCGCGCTCGAGGGTGGCGTGGCCGGCAGATTCACCGCGGGGTGGTCGAGCAACTGCCGGATGGCGTCGCCGTAGCTGTCCCCGTCGTACGGGTCGGCGTTCTGGTCACCGGCGATGACGAAGCGCGCACCGGGCCGCAGCCCGCCGCGTACGCCCTTGTCGTCGTACAGGTAGGAGCAGCGCCTGCGCCCGCCGATGTAGTCCGCCCACAGCCGGATCTCGTCGTGGTTGCGCCGGCCGTTGCGGTCCTCGACGCCGTCGAAGGTGGGCGGCGTCGGGTGCGAGACGAGGAAGTGCACGGTCTCGTGGCCGATGCGGACCGGCACGTCCCAGTGGCTCTTGGAGGACAACCGGAAGACCGCCTCGGCCTCGTCGCTGTAGTAGTCCTTCGGGAGGAGGTTGTCCGGCATGTCCTTCCACAGGAAGCGCTGGAAGGTGCGCACCGCGCGCGTGGCGATGGGGTACTTGGAGAGCACGAGCATGCCGTACTGGCCGGGGAACCAGCCGTACCCGAAGGCGTCCTGGCCGTACGCGTCCGAACCGGGCGTCGTGACCGCGCCGCCCCGCCCGTCGAAGTCGACCCCGGAGGCGACGCCCGTGTTGACCGGGCCCGTGTAGTGGTACCGGTAGTGGACCGGGCGGGCGCCGTTCTGGCTCATGGCCAGGTAGTTGCGCCGGAACAGGCGCGCCGCTGTGCCGTCGGCGTCGTAGTCGAACTCGTTGATCAGCAGGACGTCCGGGTCGACCCGCTGGATGGTCTCGGCGGCATTGCGCGCCTGCACGTTGTCCGCAGCGGACAGGTCGGTGACGAGTGCGCCCTGAGTGCCGCGGTTCAGCGAGGCGTTGAACGTGGCGAACCGCACCGTCCGCCGGGGGCCGGTGGCCGACGCCGGGAACGCCGCTGTACCGGCCAGCGCCGCCCCGGCGAGCGAGGCGAGCGCGGCGCGGCGGGAGAGGTCTCTAGGGTGGTCCATCGGGACTCCGGGAGGTCGGGGACATGTGAATTTCCGTAGTCTGCGCGCGTAGAGATGAACGCCACAAGTCCCGTCGAGAACTCCCGGATTCACCCCCGATTCATCTCGAACGAAGTCGATTCACCTTGAGCCTTGCGAGGATGTCCCGGCGTTCACGCCGGGGAGGAACAAGAACTCCGCCCGTGTGATGCTCGTCCGGGCTGGTCTCAACCCGGCTGGTGCCGAGGGCGTAAGACCTCCCGGGCTGCTGGCCCAGGCGGCGGCCTGAGCCAGGAATCCCCTCTCCTTCAGGGAGGGGAGGATTCAAGCGATGGTGTGATCATGCCCGGGCCTACGGATGCCCCCGGTAGGCCACGGGTAGAGCCCGGCCATGACGCAACAGCCCTTCGAACTCCCGCACTTCTACATGCCGTATCCCGCGCGGCTGAACCCACATGTCGACAAGGCCCGGGCCCACTCGACCGTGTGGGCGCGCGAGATGGGCATGCTCGAGGGTTCCGGGATCTGGGAACAGTCCGACCTCGACGCGCATGACTACGGCCTGCTCTGCGCCTACACCCACCCCGACTGCGACGGACCCGCCCTCTCCCTCATCACCGACTGGTACGTGTGGGTCTTCTTCTTCGACGACCACTTCCTGGAGATCTTCAAGCGCACCCAGGACCGCGCCGGCGGCAAGGCCTACCTGGACCGGCTGCCCCTGTTCATGCCGATGGACCTGTCGACCGAGGTGCCCGAGCCGCAGAACCCGGTCGAGGCGGGCCTCGCCGACCTGTGGGCGCGCACGGTGCCCGCCATGTCCGTCGACTGGCGGCGGCGGTTCGCCGTGGCCACCGAGCACCTGCTGAACGAGTCCTTGTGGGAGCTGTCCAACATCAACGAGGGCCGGATCGCCAACCCCGTCGAATACGTCGAGATGCGCCGCAAGGTCGGCGGCGCGCCCTGGTCGTCGGGGCTGGTGGAGTACGCGACGGCCGAAGTGCCCGCGTCCGTCGCCGGGTCGAGGCCGCTCAGGGTGCTGATGGAGACGTTCTCCGACGCGGTGCACCTGCGCAACGACCTGTTCTCCTACCAGCGCGAGGTGGAGGACGAGGGGGAACTCAGCAACGGCGTGCTCGTCCTGGAGACCTTCTTCGGCTGCACCACCCAGGAGGCCGCCGACACCGTCAACGACATCCTCACCTCCCGGCTGCACCAGTTCGAGCACACCGCCCTCACCGAAGTGCCCGCACTGGCCCTGGAGAAGGGCCTCACCCCCGAGGAGGTCGCCGCGGTCGCCGCGTACACCAAGGGGTTGCAGGACTGGCAGTCCGGTGGCCACGAATGGCATATGCGCTCCAGCCGGTACATGAACGAACGCGCCCGCGTCACCTCGCCCTGGCAGGGTCTGACCGGCCCCGGCACGTCCGCCGCCGACGTCGGCGCGCTGCTCGCCACGGCCGGCGCCGAGCGTCTTCGCGCCTATACGCACGTGCCGTTCCAGAAGGTCGGCCCGTCCCTGCTGCCCGACTTCCACATGCCCTTCCAGGTGGAGCTCAGCCCGCACCTGGACGACGCCCGCCGCCGCCTCACCGGCTGGGTGCAGCGCATGGGCATCCTCCAGGAGGGCGTCTGGGACCTGGACAAGCTCCGCGCCTACGACCTCGCTCTGTGCTCGGCGGGCCTCGACCCGGACGCGACCCCCGAGGCCCTCGACCTCAGCGCGCAGTGGCTCGCCTGGGGCACGTACGGCGACGACTACTACCCGCTGGTCTACGGCCACCGCCGCGACCTGGCCGCCGCCCGTCTCACCACGGCACGCCTGTCCGCCTGCATGCCCGTCGACGGCGAGGAGGCCCCGGTCCCGGCCAACGCCATGGAGCGCGGACTGATCGACCTGTGGGCCCGGACGACGGCGGGGATGACCTCCGAGCAACGGTGCACCCTGAAGTCCGCGGTGGACGTCATGACCCAGAGCTGGGTGTGGGAGCTGTCCAACCAGCTCCAGAACCGCATCCCCGACCCGGTCGACTACCTGGAGATGCGGCGCGAGACCTTCGGCGCCGACCTCACCATGAGCCTGTGCCGGATGGGCCACGGCCCCGCCGTACCGCTGGAGGTCTACCGCAGCGGCTCCGTCCGCTCCCTGGAGAACGCCGCCGTCGACTACGCCTGCCTGCTCAACGACGTCTTCTCCTACCAGAAGGAGATCGAGTACGAAGGTGAGATCCACAACGCGATCCTTGTCGTCCAGAACTTCTTCGGCTGCGACTACCCGGCCGCGCTGGGCGTCGTCCACGACCTGATGACCCAGCGCATGCAGCAGTTCCAGCACGTGGCCGCGCAAGAACTGCCCGTCGTGTACGACGACTTCGACCTCTCGGACGAGGCGCGCGCGATCATGCAGGGCTATGTGGTCGATCTGCAGAACTGGATGGCGGGCATCCTGAACTGGCACCGGGAGGTCGACCGCTACAAGGCCGACTGGCTGGCCCGGCGCGCCCACGGCTTCCTCCCGGACCGGCCGCCCGCCCTGCCGGTCAGCTGACCTCCCGTACCCGCTCCGCGGTCTGTTCGGCGAGCTTCCGGACGCCGTTCGCGGCGTTCTCCGAGAGCTCGCCGAGTATCGCGTCGGCGGCGGTGAGGACCGTACGAGCGTCCGCGGGGAGGCCTGCGTCAGCCAGGGCGCGGGTGAGGGCGTAGTGCTCCTCGGCGATGAAGCGGCCGAGGTTCACGCCGCGCCAGTGCCGGAGGGAGTCGTCCCCCGGGTCCGCCAGGATGTCCCTCAGGGATCTCAACGTGCTGTCGGCGTAAGGAAGTTGCCCGGAATCGCGTTCCAGGCGGGCCTGGGTCAGGCGGGCCGAGACACGGTCCCATGCCGTGTCCTGCAGGGTGGCGTAGAGGCGCTGGGCGCGCAGCGCCTGGAGGAGGTCGCCCGCCCTCTCCAATTCGCGGGCGAGCGAGCTGAGCCGCGATGTCTCCAGCCGTTTCGGATCCCCGGCCCGCCGGAGTGTGCCCTGGTCCATGACGATCTCGTCGAGCCTGCGGATCAGTGCGACCCGGGCGATTTCCGTCATGCCCTGGTCCAGGGCCAGTTCGGTCCAGGTGCACAGCGGCTCGTCGGCGGGGTCCGTACCGAACAGCGAGTCGTCCAGTTCCTGGGCCCAGCGCAGCAACTCGGCGGCCCCCCTCCTGGTTGGGGAATCTCGCTCAGACCGCAGTGCGTGTCATAGTCCGTCTCGCGGACCTCATGCAGCAACGGCAGATCCGAGACATCGCCCCGTAGCCCCACCAGCACGGCCGCGAGCCGTAGTTCGTCGGTCATCGACGAGGACGCCTCGTGCCGCATCAGATGCCGCAGCAGGCCATGGTCGCCCTCGGCGCGGTCGAACTGCGCGGCCCGCAGAGCGAGTCGGCGGCGTACGGGATCCTCGGGTACCGCGTCCCACACCGCCCGGTCGCCCGCCCGCAGCAGGGCCAGGTCGGCGCGTCCCTGCGCGAGCACCGGCTCCCACAGCGGGGGCCGCGGATGGCGGTCGAGCAGGTCGTACGCGCACAATTCCTCCCCGTTGAGCAGCAGGAAGTCGGGCTCGGTGCGCAGCAGGGCGGCATGCAGCAGGCCCACCAGCTCGACGGGGGAGCGCTCGGGCAGGCCCAGTGCGGCGCGGAGTTCGGCCCGCTCCGCATCGATGGAGTAGTCCTCGCGGATCTCGTCCTCGATCTCCGTGATCCGCGCGAGGATCGTCTTCTCGCCGGCCTCGGGCGACAGATCCATGTAGTCGTGCCAGCCGGGCAGACCGATCAGTATCTCCAGCGCTTCGTCCACGCTGGAGCCGATGATCCCGGCCGAGCCCTCGGAGTCCGCGTACAGCACGGAGCCGTCGGCGCACACGAAATACGTGCCGCCCGTGTCGTCCCCGGCCACCGCCTCCAGCGGTCTGCCCGAGGCCAGGCGGACCGGCTCGACGTGGTCGTGGTCGGCGCGGGCCAGGTCGAAGTTGAAGGGGAACGTGGCCAGTTCGGCCAGCCGGGCGTCCTGCCTGAGGAGCCGCAAGGCATGATCGGTCATGTCACAGAACGTAACAGCGACCACTGACAACGGGACGTGCCGCCCGGCTCACACGGGCTGACGCATGTGCTCCACCGCGGCCCGGGCCAGCGCGCGGACCATCGGATGCGGGCGCGAGCCGTCGCCGGACAGTTCCGGCTGGAAGAGCGAGGCCAGGAAGAAGGGGTGGCCCGGGAGTTCGGCGATCCGGACGTGGCCGTCCTCGTCGTGGCCGGAGAAGCGCAGCCCGTGGGCACGCAGGGTGTCGAGGTGGCGGGTGGGACCGTACGCGCAGAAGTAGCGCTCGACCGTCCGCTCGGAGCCGATCACGGACTGGGCGAGCGAGCCCGGCTCGATCGTCACGACGGCTTCGTGGCCGACGAGCGAACAGGCCAGCGGTTCGATGAGCGGGTCCGCGGCGGCGGGGTCGTTCTCCGCGTGCGCCACGCGCGTCAGACCGCAGACGTCACGGGCGTACTCGAGGAGGGCGTGCTGGAACCCGCCGCACGTGCCCAGGAACGGAATGTCCTCCACCCGCGCGGTGCGGATCGCCGTGAGCACACCGGCCTCGCTGCGGTACGGGCTGCCCGGCAGCACCCACACCGCGTCGAAGCCGCGTACGGCGTCGGGGTCCTCGGCGTCCTCGGAGGGGATCCAGTAGGCGTCGAGGACGAGCCGGTCGCGTTCCGCGAGGGCGTCGAGGAGAAGAGGGATACGAGTGTGCGAGGCGACGTTGGGGGAGCGGTCGCCGACCAGGGCCAGGCGGGCTGCTGTGTTCGTCATGGCTGTCATCCTGCGGTCGACCCGAGGTTCACGTCCAACGATGATTTCTGCACGGTCGATAAGCGTTGCTGATGCAGTGGGATCCTGAGGGGCATGGACCCGCACCTCCTGCGTACGTATGTCACCGTCGCCCGCATCGCCTCGTTCTCCGAGGCCGCGCGGGAACTCGGCTACACCCAGTCGGCGGTCTCCCAGCACATCGCGGCGCTCGAACAGGACCTGGGGGCTCCGCTGCTCACCCGCCGTCCCGTCGCCCCCACGGCGGCCGGCGAGCGACTCCTCGAACACGCGGGTCCGTTGCTGTTGCGCCTGAACGCGGCGCGCGCGGACGTCGTACGGATGGCGGCCGCTCCCGCGCACGGCCTGACACTCGCCGCCGCGCCGACCGCGCTCGGGCCGCGGATCCTGGCCGCGCTCCCGGCCGCGGGGGTGACCCTGCGGGTGCTGTCGCGGGACGGAATTCCGGCGGCCGTCGCCACCGGCGCCGCGGACCTCGGCCTGGTCGACGGCCTCGCCGCCCCCAGTGATCCGCTGCGGCTGCCCGACGTGGCGCCGCTGACCACGTACGGCGTGGGGGAGGAGCCCGTGTGCGTCCTCCTTCCCACCACGCACCCGCTGGCCCGGCGCTCCGGCCTGCGCCTGGGCGACCTCGCCGACGCCCGCTGGCTCGACGCCCCCGACGCAGGGCTGCCGCTGGCCCACCTCCGGGCCGCGAACGGTGGCCATGGCTTCCGCCCGTCCTTGCGCTACGACGGCACGGACGTCCGCACCCTCACCGCCCTGGCCGCCGCGGGCCACGGCCTGACCCTGCTGCCCCGCTCGGCGGGAGAGGCGGTGGCGGGCACGGTCGCCGTCCCGGTCACCGAGCCGCGGGTCGTCCACCGCACGGAGCTGGTGCACGCGGGCTCGCCGCGGGGAGCGGCGGCAGCGGTCGTGGAGGCGTTGACCGCACGGGGGTGAGCCACTATGGCTTCCCGTTCTTGACCATGGGTCAGTCTCACTCGTTCGTGGCTCGTTGTGCGCCGGTGCGCCGGGTAGTGCACCACCGGAGGCGAACCATGGAACAGACTGCATTGCGTCCCAAGCCGATGCCCGGTCGGGAGCCGGGCGGCGGCACCGGATCGAAGCCCACCCGAAGGCCGCACGCCGCGCGCCGTCGCGGCCGACGGCTCACGACCCTGCTCTTCGGCCTGTTCATCGGAACGGTGCTGGTGCTGTCCGGCGTCGGCCTGGGCACGGTGAGTGCCACGGTGATCGGCATGAGCAAGCTCGCCGAACTCCAGCGACAGGCCGGGCAGGCCGGGCCGGCGGCACCGGGAGCGCGTGTCGGCCCGTCCGTCTCGTCCCGCCCGAGCCCGTCCGTGCCGACCACCGCGCCGAGCCCCTCACCACCGGCGCCCGCGGGGGCGACCCTGGCCGTGGAGGTCGTGAACGCCGAGAAGTCCGGCGCCATGGTCGTGGGGGTCCACGTCCCGGGGCCCGGCTTCGCGGCGGGCCTGGTGCGCGGGGACGTACTCCTCACGTTCGACGGCACTCCCCTCGAGTCCGCGTCGGACCTGGTCCGTGCGGTGGGTGCGGCGCGGCCGGGGGAGGCGGTCACGGTGACGGTGCGGCATGAAAGCGGGGGCTACCAACAGCTGACGGTGGTGCCCGGTGTCGTCACGTGACCACCCGGAAGTGACTGGTGAGGCGCCCCGAGTCGTCCAGGACGTGGAAGGCCAGCCCGGCCGGCGCGGCCCGGTCGGCGACCTGCTCACCCTCCCAGGGCAGCCGCAGCGTCCATGTCACCCCGGGTCCGACGACCAGTGGCCGTCCGGCGAACGTGGTGGCCGCGGGGGTGTGCGCGTGCCCCGTGACGAGCCCGGCGATCTCGGGGCGGCGCTCCATGAGGGCGGCCAGCCGGTGTGGTTCGCGGAGCTGGTAGGAGTCGGGCAGGGGGTGATGCAGCGCGACGGGCGGGTGGTGGAAGGCGAGCAGCACCGGAACGGTTCCGTCGAGCTCGTCGAGCGTCGCCTCGATCCAGTCGTACGTCTCGTCGTCCAGGGCCCCTTCGTCGCTGCCGGGGATGCTGGAATCGCACATCAGCACGGCGGCGTCGTCGAAGACGTGCACGCCGTTGACCGGTCCCTGGGCCGCGGGCCGCCCCAGCAGCGCCTTGCGGAACGGCTCGCGGCGGTCGTGGTTGCCCGGGCAGGTCAGGACCGGGAACGGCGCGTCGCCGGTGTCCAGGCCGAGGACGCGGGCGGCCTCCTCGTACTCCGCCTCCGTGCCGTGGTCCGCGATGTCCCCCGTCACCAGCAGCGCGTCCACCTGACCTGGCAGTCCCCACAACCGGTCGCGCACCCGCTCGGCGCGCTCCGTCGCCCGTGGGCTTCCGTCCAGATGCAGATCGCTGATGTGGGCGAGTACGAGCACGGGTGGGGCCTCCCCGGAGTGTTGGCTAACGGAATGGCCACATCTAAGCATTAGCAATAATGGTTGGGCAACGTGGAAGCATTAGCGGGTGGCTGGGCGTGGCCGGCTTCCGGCCCGAAACCCCGGCTCACCGGCTCGCGCGGCCCCCTCCGGCCGGGCAGGATGCTGCCCGTGGTACCCGCACGGCTCAAGGAGGCCCGGATGACCGGCAGTACGGTTGCGCCCTTCACCGCCGACGACTACCGGGCCCGCATGGAGCGCGCCGCGCGGGCGGCCGCGGACGCCGGGCTCGCCGGGCTGCTGGTGGCGCCGGGACCGGACCTGGTGTGGCTCACCGGCTACGCACCCACCGCGATCACGGAACGGCTCACCCTCCTGGTCCTCGCCGCCGGGCAGGATCCCGTCCTCGTCGTCCCCACCCTCGAGGCCCCGGACGCCGCGAAGGCCCCGGGTGCGCCCGCCCTGACCCTGCGCGACTGGACCGACGGCAAGGACCCCTACGCCGCCACCGCCGCCCTCCTCGACGCCACAGGACACTTCGGCGTCAGTGACAACGCCTGGGCCATGCATCTGCTGGGCCTGCAGAAGGCGCTGCCCGGCAGTTCCTACGCCTCCCTCACCGAAGCCCTGCCGATGCTGCGCGCCGTCAAGGACGCGGCAGAGCTGGAACTGCTGGCGGCCGCGGGAGCGGCCGCAGACGCAACGTACGAGGAGATCCGGAAGGTTCCCTTCGCCGGCCGCCGGGAGTCGGACGTCGCCCGCGACCTCGACGGTCTGCTGCGCCGGTTCGGGCACGCCCAGGTCGACTTCACCATCGTCGCCTCGGGTCCGAACGGCGCCAACCCGCACCACGAGGTGGGTGACCGCATCATCGAACGCGGTGACATGGTCGTCCTCGACTTCGGCGGCCTCAAGAACGGCTACGGCTCCGACACCTCCCGCACCGTCCACGTCGGCGAACCGACCGAGGAGGAACGCCGGGTCCACGACATCGTGCGCGAGGCCCAGGAGGCCGGCTTCCGCGCGGTGCGGCCGGGAGCCGCCTGCCAGGAGGTCGACAGGGCCGCCCGCGCGGTCATCGCCGACGCCGGGTACGGCGAGTACTTCATCCACCGCACCGGACACGGCATCGGCGTGACGACCCACGAGCCCCCGTACATGATCGAGGGCGAGGAGCAGCCCCTCGTCCCCGGGATGTGCTTCTCCGTGGAGCCGGGCATCTACCTGCCGGGCCGCTTCGGCGTGCGCATCGAGGACATCGTGACGGTGACCGAGGACGGCGGCCGACGCCTCAACGACACCACGCGCGAGCTGGTCATAGTGGACTGACCCCAGCCCAGGAGCCCCCCGTACGAACCCGAGTGACGACGGTCCGACCATGACCCAGGCACCGACACCCACCGCGGACACCGTCCGCCGACTGGTCCTTTCCCTGCTCAAGGAGGGCGCGGGCGCCGCCGGCCCCGAGGTCCGGCCGGTCATCGAGGCCGGCGGGCACGCCACCTGGTGGGTCGGTACCCGCCATGTGCTGCGCCTCGCCCCCGACCGCGAGGCCGCCGCGCAGCAGCGCCGTGAACTGCGGCTGCGCGACCTCGTCCGCCCGCACGTCCCGGTCGCCGTGCCGGTCGGTGTGGCGCACGGCGAGTGGGCGCCGGGGCTCACCTACACGCTGGACACCAAGGTGCCCGGCGGCTCGGCTGCCGAGCACGACGTGTCCGCCGTCGGCGAGGCCGATCTGGCCGGACTGCTCACGGGGCTGCGCGAGGTGCCCGTACGGCAGGCGGAGGCGCTCGGTGTGCCGCGCGTCTCCCCGCGCTCCCTGGAGGCCCTGCGCCGGGCCGCCGGACGCGCCGCCGAACGCCTCGCCGCGGCCGACGAGTTCGACGCCGGGCTCCTGCGTCAGCTCACCGCTCCCGCGGCGGTCCAGCTCGCCGCACAGCCCGGCACCGCGGTCCTCGTCCATCACGGCCTCACCGGCGAGCACCTCGTGGTCAGCGCCGACGGCCGGGTGCGCGGCGTCCTCGGCTGGGCCGACGCGATCGTCGGCGACCCCGCCGAGGACATCGCCGGACTCGCCCGCGCCGTGGGCTCCCCGGCCGCCGTGCGCGCCGCCACCCTCGCCGGATACGGCGCCCGCCCCTGTCTGCGCGGTCTGTGGCTCGCCCGCTGCGACAGCGTCGTACGGCTCGCCGAGCGCCTCGCCGGCCGCGGCGACGACCCGCCGGCCCTCCTGAGGACCCAACTGCGCCACGCCTGGGAGGCGATCCTCCTGGAACGCGTGACGGACCTGCGCGAGGACGCCACGGACGACGCGCTGTAGCGCCACCCGAGGGCCGCGCGCGCCGCCCGTACGACGCCCTCGGCCGCCTGGCACGCCCGCGTGGCCCGGCGCCGCGCTCACGGCTGCGCCACCACCACGCACGACTCCCCGGGCACACGCAGCACACCTTCCCCGTCCGGGGTCCCGACCGGTTCCCACGCGGCGAGGATCTGGGCCGGGCGGGTGCCCAGGGGGATCGTGGCCGTCTCCTTGCCCAGGTTCACGGCCACGCAGACGTCCCCGCGCCGGAAGGCGAGCCAGCGCGCCTCCTCGTCGTAGGCCACCTTGATGTCGGAGAGGTCGGGATCGGTGAGGTCCGGCTGTTCGTGCCGGAGCGCGATGAGCCGCCGGTACCAGGCCAGTACGCGCGCGTGGGGCTCGTTGCCGGGTTCGGACCAGTCGAGGCAGGAGCGGTCCCGGGTCGCCGGGTCCTGTGGGTCGGGCACGTCCTCCTCGGCCCAGCCGTGCGCCGCGAACTCCCGCCGCCTGCCGCGCCGTACCGACTCCGCGAGCGCCGGATCGGTGTGGTCGGTGAAGAACTGCCAGGGTGTGCCGGCCGCCCACTCCTCACCCATGAACAGCATCGGTGTGAAGGGGCCGGTCAGCGTCACCGCGGCCGCGCAGGCCAGCAGCCCGGGGGACAGGGTGGCGGAAAGGCGGTCTCCCTGGGCGCGGTTGCCCACCTGGTCGTGGGTCTGGCTGTAGCCGAGCAGCCGGTGCGCGGCCACGCGCGTACGGTCCAGCGGACGCCCGTGACACCGGCCCCGGAAGCTGGAGTACGTGCCGTCGTGGAAGTAGCCGCCCGTCAGCGTCTTGGCGAGCGCCTTGAGGGGAGCGCGCGCGAAGTCCGCGTAATAGCCCTGGGACTCGCCCGTCAGCGCGGTGTGCAGGGCGTGATGGAAGTCGTCGTTCCACTGCGCGTGCACCCCCAGCCCGCCCTCCTCGCGGGCCGTGATGAGCCGCGGATCGTTCAGATCGGACTCGGCGACGAGGAACAGCGGGCGTCCCGTCTCGGCGGCGAGAGCGTCCACCGCGGTCGACAGCTCCTCCAGGAAGTGGCACGCGCGCGTGTCCGCCAGCGCGTGCACCGCGTCCAGCCGCAGCCCGTCGAGCCGGTAGTCGCGCAGCCACGCCAGCGCGCTGCCGACCAGAAACGCCCGCACCTCGTCCGACCCGGGAGCGTCCAGATTGACGGCGACGCCCCACGGAGTGTGGTGCCTGTCCGTGAAGTAGGGCCCGAACTCGGGCAGATAGTTCCCGGACGGGCCGAGGTGGTTGTGCACGACGTCCAGGACCACGCCCAGACCGAGTTCGTGCGCCCGGTCGACGAACCGTTTCAGCGCCTCGGGCCCGCCGTACGGCTCGTGCACCGCCCACAGCGACACCCCCTCGTATCCCCAGCCGTGCCGCCCGGGAAAAGGGCACAGCGGCATCAACTGGACGTGTTTGACGCCCAGTTCGGCGATGTGCCCGAGCCGCTCGGCAGCCGCGTCCAGGGTCCCCTCGCGCGTGTACGTGCCCACATGCAGCTCGTACAGGACCGCACCCGGCAGCGGGCGGCCCGACCACTCGGTGCGCCATCCATAACGCCCGTGGTCGACCACCGCGCTCAGGCCGTCCGGGCCGTCCGGCTGCCGGCGTGAACGCGGATCGGGCCGTACGGGCCCGTCGTCCAGCGCGAAGCCGTACCGCGTACCGTCGCGGGCCTCTGCCTCCCCGGTCCACCACCCCGCTCGCTCCGGATCTCGCTCCATCGCGCGCGTGGCGCCGTCGCAATGGAGCGTCACACGGCCGGCCTGTGGTGCCCACACCTCGAACTGCACGGACGGTTCCCCTTCGTCTGCTCACCGTGATGTAGCCCGACCATCGTGCTTCAAACACGATCAATCCGCTTGTGAATACCCCCTTTTGCAGCGGGTGTCGTCAGGTACGCGCGGGTGCTGGCCGTTTCCCCGATTTCTGGACACCCGGGGTTCACTGACCGACAATCACGAGCGTGACGTCGTCCTTCGAGTTCCCGACCTATCCCGCGCGGCTCTCCGACGCCGAGCGCGACAAGGCACTGAAGCGCTTGCATGACGGCGTCGCCATGGGCCGTCTCTCGCACGACACGTTCATCCGGCGCATGGAACTGGCACTCGTCGCCCGCCGCTCCGACGAGCTCGCCGTCCTCACCGCCGACCTGCCCACCGAGGGACGCCTGTCCCGTGTGGTGTTCGGCACCGTCGAGGCGGTGTCCGGCTTCACCGAGCGGCTGCGCCGGTCCTGGCAGGCCGAGCGGCTGCCCAAGCTGCTGCTGCCGCACCCGGCGGCCGGGCGCCCGCTGCGCATCGGCCGCGACCCCGGCAGCGGCCTCAGACTGAACCACGAGACGGTCTCCCGCGTCCACGCCGAACTCAGCCGCCAGGGCGGCATGTGGGTGCTGCGCGACCTCGGCTCGACCAACGGCACGACGGTGAACGGACGGCGGGTCATCGGCGCGGCCGTCGTCCGCGAGGGCGACCAGGTCGGCTTCGGGCAGATGGCCTTCCGGCTCGCGGCAAGCTGAGCAGGGCCCGACGCCGCCCTGGGGCACCCCCATGTCGGCCCGGTCGCCGCGGTGTTGACGTACCCCTGATCTCGTGACTGACTGTGCGTACACCACACACATCAGGTGAACCGACGGCACCACGGAGGTGCGCCCTGCCGCCACTCCTCCGCTATCCGACCGTCGACGAGCTGGGTGCACGAGCGGCCGCCCTCGTCGCCCGCCACCCCCGTACCGCCCGGCTGCGCCGCATCGGCGTCTCCCGCGCGGGCACCCCGCTGCACCTGCTGTCCCTCGGCCACGGCCGCCGTCAGGCCCTGGTCGTGGCCGGACCGCACGCCAACGAGCCCGTCGGCGGCGCCACCGTCCTGCGGCTGGCCGGGCAGGTGCTCGCCGACCGCAGCCTGACCGAGGGCGCCGACGTCACCTGGAACCTGCTGCTGTGCCTCGACCCCGACGGACTGCGCCGCAACGAAAACTGGCTGGCGGGCCCGTACAGCCTCGAGAAGTACTTCCGGCACTTCTTCCGCCCCGGCTTCCTGGAACAGCCCGAATGGCTGCCCGAGGGCGCGGACGGAGCCGTCCTGCCGGAGACGCGTGCCCTGCTCGCCCTCCAGGACGAACTGAAACCTTTCTTCCAGGGCTCCCTGCACGGTGTCGACATCGGCGGCGGCTTCGTCGAGCTGACCCGCGACCTGCCCGGCCTCGCCCAGCGCGTGGCCCGCGCCGCGGCCCGCTTCGGCATCCCGCGCGAACTCGGTGCCTACGACACCCTGTACTGGCCGAGCCTGGGACCCGCCGTCTACCGGATCCCGTCGCCGCGCCGGGGCGATCTGGCCGCGGCCATCACCGAGGCCGCCGTCGAGTCCACGTGGTACCACCCGCACCGGCACGGCACGGTCACGGCCGTCGTGGAGGCGCCCATGTGGGGCGTGGCGGCCGTGGAGGACGGCTCCGTGCCTGCCGACCCGGACGGGGCGCTGCGCACCGTCAGCCGCACGCTGCGCCACGACACCCTGCTGCTGCGGCGGCTCCTCGCGCGCGTGCGCCCGCATGTCGCCGCGCTCCCGGACGCCGCACGCCTGCTGGCGCCGGTCGACGACTACCTGCTCGTCTGCCCCGGACTCGCCGACGCCTGGGACCCCGACCTGGGCGACCGGGCGCGCCCGCTGCCGCCGCTCAGCAGCGCCCACCTGGCCGCCCTGCGCATCGCCGGGCGGCGCCTTGCCCTGCGGACGGCCGGACTGCTGCACCAGCTCGCCACCGCCACCGGTGACGATCCGGCCGGTGTGCTTTCGGAGCTGGACCCGCTCGTCGACGCGTGGTGCGACGACTACCGTGACGACTGCGGAGCCCGCTGGATCCCCCTGCAGCGCCAGGTCGAGTACCAGTCACAGGTGGTGCTCGACGCGTTCGAACTGGCCCTGCGGCACGCGTCCGCGACCTTCCGTTCGGGTGATTCGGGCTGGGGACCCGAGCCGGTCGTGCCGATGCATCGGGAATGACGCACACCCTCACAGCGAACGTAGTACGGGGCGTTCTGCCGGCGGCCGCACTGCTCGTCGTCGGCGCGACGCCCGCACAGGGGACGGTCCAGGAGGCCCGCACCGCCGACTGGCTCTACCTCACGGTCACCCGGGGCGACGCCCGGTCCGGCGAACCACGAAGCACCCTGCTGCGGTGCGACCCGCCCCAGGGACACCGACGGGCCGCCGAGGCCTGCAACCAGCTCGATGCGGTGGACGGCGACATCGGCCGCATCCCGCTGAAGGACGGCTACTGCCCGATGGTCTACGCGCCTGTGACCGCCCACGCGCGCGGACAGTGGAAAGGACGGCCGATCGAGTACCGGGAGACGTTCACGAACACCTGCGCACTGGCGGCCCGTACCGGTGCGGTGTTCGTGCTGGACCGCTGAGACCGGTGCGGAGAGCTCGGCACGCGCGCGTGGAGCGGCGTCGCGGCGCCTCGGCGGCAGGGCTTCAGCCCGATCGTTCGCGCGCGTGGAGGGCCGCCGCGACGACCGTGCGGGACTGGTGCTCGACTTGGTGCTCCAAGGGCACCCAGCGGGCGCGGAAACGCTCGGCGAAGGCGTCGCTCCACATCGCGACGAGCCGCTCGAGGCGTGGTGCCGCGCGGTCGTCGTTCTCCTGAAGGACCCGCAACAGCATCGCCGCGGCACGCAGCGGCAGCCGGCGGGCGAATGCGTCGACGCTGCCCACATACGCGCGCGTGTGGTCGGCGGGCGGTGTGTGCATCCAGTCCGCGGCCAGCCCCGGCACCAGCTCCAGCGCCCACCTCGCGGCCCGTAACAGGGGCCCGTCGACACCCTCCAGACGCGGCTGCGCCTCGTTAAGCACCCGCTCCACCTCCAGGGTGTCCCGCAGCAGCCGGCTCGCGAGGCGGCGCATCGCCGCGGCCGGCGCCGGATGCGGAGCCGGGTCGTCCACCAGGTCGCTCGCCCACATCGGCACCTCCACGACCGCGGTCAGACCGCCGTAGCGGTGCACGTGGTACCAGGTGCTGCGCCGTGCGTCGTCCGGCATGCTCGGGTACGCCGCACCCGAACCGGGATCCGGCATCACATGCACCCCCGGGCCCGCCGCGGGCCAGCCGGCGGCGTCCGAGGCGCCTGTCTCCACCGGAATGTGCAGCTCCGCCGCCGACTTGGCGAACGGCTCGGCCAGGCCCGGGATGTCCTTCGTCAACTGCACCCAGCTGCCGCCCAGATCGGTCCCGTGCAGGGTCACCTGGAGGTACGGGCGCAGCTCGTCGATGACCCCGGTCAGGGCGCGCGTCTCGGGCGGCAACCGGTCCGGCGGCAGCACGGACGGCGACCACTCCGGCTGCTCCGGGCCCGCGGGCCGGAAGAAGCCGAGGTGGTAGTCGAGCAGGCTGCGCGGCGCCGGCGTCACGTGCAGGCTCGCCCCGTCCGGGTCCGCGCACAGCAGGAAGTGCCAGGACACACCGGAGCGCAACGGGCGTTCGTGCACGACCCGTTCGGCGAGCGCAAGAAGTGTGGAGCCCCCGGTCGGCTCGTTCGCGTGGGCGCCCGCGACGACCAGGACGGCGCGCCGGGCGCGGCCGACGGACAGCAGACGGAGGGGGCGGCCGCCGCGGGAGACGCCGACCTGCCGGAGGACACACAAGCGGGGGTGCTGAGCGGCCAACGCCCGGGCGGACGACACGATTTCGGTCACGGTGGGGTAGCGCAGCTCCGGCAGGAGACTCACCCCCGTCATGTTTCCGCCCGGCTTCGCACCCGCAGTACCGCACGGTCTCCGTGCGGTGTCAAGGACGTCGCGGGGGAGGCGCCAGGGGGCTCCCGGAGGCACGCCGGCCGTGCGAACGGCTCCGGCGCCGAACCCACGGCTCCGCGCGCCCTTCAGCCCACCCTCTCCAGCAGGGCGACCGGCAGTGGCGCGAAAAGGTCGTCCACGCGCGCGTGCCCGGTGAACTCCCGCTCCGGAGCCAGTACGTCGGCCCAGCGGCCCGGCGGCAGCGTCAGCCGCGTGTCACGCCAGCCGCCCGCCTCCGCCAGCCGCAGCGACAGCCGTGTGACGGCGGTGACGACCTCCCCGGAACGCACGTACGCCACACAGTGGGACGCCGCAGGCCCCTCGGCGGTCAGCGGCGCGTACGTGGCCGCGTCCCCGAACACCTCCGGCCGCCGTCTGCGCAGCCGCAGCGCCGCCCCGGTCACCGCGCCCTTGTCGCCAAGATCCCCGGGCGGGAACCCGACGGGCCGGCGATTGTCCGGATCGACCAGCGCGCGGTACTCGCCCTCCGTGCCCTGGTACAGATCCGGCACCCCCGGCATCGTCAGGTGGACCAGCGCGGTGCCGAGCATGTTCGCCCGGATGTACGGCTCCAGCGTGCCGCGGAGGGCGTGCACCCGCTCGCCCGGGGCCCCGCACGGCCCTGCCGCGACGAACGCCGCCACCGCCTCCTCGTACGGGGGCTCCTGTTCCGTCCAGCTCGTGTACAGCCCGGCCTCCCGGATGTGCTTGAGCAGCGCCCACTGCACCCGGTCCGGATCCGCCGGGCCGAGTCCGAACACCGTCTGCCAGGCCGCCCACGCGAGCTGGGCGTCCGGTACGCCCTCGCCCGTGCGGGTCACCTCGGCCAGCGTGTCCGCCCAGCGCTGCGGACACTCGGTGAGCACGGCCAGCGCCGCCCGCATGTCCGCGCTGCGCTTGGTGTCGTGTGTGGACACCACGGTCCCGGTGCCGGGCCAGTCGCGCTGCACGCGCGCGCAGTAGGCGTGGAAGTCCTCCGGGGGCATGGCGGGGCTCCCCGGGTTCCCGCCCACCTCGGTCGCCGACAGCAGCGGCACATAGCGGTAGAACGCCGTGTCCTCCACGGACTTCGCGCGCAGCGCCGATGCCGTCTGCGCGAACCGGGCCCGGAACTCCCGATGCTCCGGACCGTCACCGTGGCGCCCGAGCACCAGGCCGCGCACCACGTCGACCGCGCCGGCCTCCTCGGGCACGACGAAGGCCGCCCGGGCCTGCGCGGCGGCCTCCTCGGTGACGACGGAAGCGGCATCGCCGGACTCGTACGGCCGGTAGACCTGTATCCGCACGAGCAGTTCCCGCAGGGCGGTGTGCAGCGCCCAGGGCGCGCGGTCGCGCAGCGCGGGGTCCGGCGATGTGTCGCAGAGCCGGCTCGCCACCCGGGTCAGCCGGTCCACCTCGGCGGCCAGCTCGTGCTCGAGCACCCGGTACGCGGCGCGGCGCACCGTCGCCTCCCAATTCCCGCCCCGGTCCGTCTGGGGGGCGGCGAACCGCCGGTACTGGCCGAGGAGTTCCCCGGCGCCCGCGGGATCCGTGAACAGGCCGTCGACGTGCCGCAGGGCGTCGTAGCCCGTGGTGCCCGCGACGGGCCACGAGGCCGGCAGGTGCTCCCCGTCCGAGAGGATCTTCTCCACGACCGTCCAGCGGCCGCCGGTCGCCTCGTGCAGGCGCTGCAGGTAGGCGTCGGGATCGGCGAGCCCGTCGGGGTGGTCGATACGCAGCCCGTCCACCACACCGTCGTGCAGGAGCTGCAGGATCTTGGCGTGCGTGGCCTCGAAGACCTCCGGCACCTCCACCCGCAGCCCGATGAGCTCCGAAATGCTGAAGAACCGCCGGTAGTTGAGCTCGGTACGGGCCAGCCGCCACCACACCGGGCGGTACCACTGTGCGTCCAGGAGCTGCGGCAGCGGCAGCTCCTCGGTGCCCTCGCGCAGTGGGAAGGCATGGTCGTGGTAACGCAGGACGTCGCCGTCGACCTCCAGACGGTCGATCTCGGCGCCGAGCGGCTGTCCGAGCACCGGCAGCAGCACCTGACCGCCCTGCGCCTCCCAGTCGATGTCGAACCACCGCGCGTACGGCGACTTGGGTCCCTCCCGCAACACCTCCCACAGGGCGCGGTTGTGCCGCGGGGCCATGGCCATATGGTTCGGCACGATGTCCAGCACCAGCCCCAGCCCGTGCTCCTTCGCGGTACGGGCGAGCGCGCGCAGTCCCTCCTCGCCGCCCAGCTCGGCGCGCACGCGCGCGTGGTCCACGACGTCGTATCCGTGCAGTGAGCCCGGTACGGCCTCCAGGACGGGGGAGAGGTGCAGATGCGAGACGCCGAGCGAGGCCAGGTACGGCACGGCCGCCGCCGCGGCCCCGAACGGGAACTCGGGCTGCAGCTGCAGCCGGTAGGTGGCCGTGGGCACCACCGGGTCAGGACGCTCAGGTGTCATGGAGAGCTACGTACCCGCCCCGCCGGGTTTCCTGTCATCGTCCCCTGCGCGTGAGTGACGAGCACGGCAGCAGCGCTCTCCCGAGCCCACGCCTAGGCCGGCCGCTGCAGCACCGTAAGGCTCCGGTCCGGCAGGGTCAGACGGTCCCCGGCAGCCACCTTCGCGTCCGTGCCGGGCGGCACCGCGTCGGGCCGGGCGGTGTCGACGACGACGTGCCACTGGCGTCCGTGATTGACCGGCACGACGAAGTCCAGCGCCTTGGGCGAGGCGTTGAACATCAGCAGGAAGGAGTCGTCGGTGATGCGCTCCCCGCGCGCACCGGGCTCGGAGATCGCGTTGCCGTTGAGGAACACCGTCAGCGCGGACGCCTGGGCGGACTCCCAGTCCCGCTGGGTCATCTCCCGGCCCTCCGGCGTGAACCACGCGATGTCGGACAGGTCGTCGTGGGTGCCCTCCACGGGCCGTCCGTGGAAGAAGCGCCGCCGGCGGAAGACGGGATGGTCCTTGCGCAGCCACACCATCGCGCGCGTGAAGTCGAACAGGTCGCTGCCGCCCTCGGGCCACGCCACCCAGGACAGCTCGCTGTCCTGGCAGTAGGCGTTGTTGTTGCCGCGCTGGGTGCGGGCGAACTCGTCGCCGTGGCTGATCATCGGCACACCCTGGGACAGCATCAGCGTGGCGATGAAGTTCCGCATCTGCCGGGCCCGCAGCTCCAGCACCGCGGGGTCGTCGGTCTCGCCCTCCGCGCCGCAGTTCCAGGACCGGTTGTGGCTCTCGCCGTCGCGGTTGTCCTCGCCGTTGGCCTCGTTGTGCTTGTGGTTGTACGAGACCAGGTCGTGCAGGGTGAAGCCGTCGTGGCAGGTCACGAAGTTGATGGAGGCAAGCGGGCGGCGGCCGTCGTCCTGGTAGAGGTCCGAGGAGCCCGTGAGACGGGACGCGAACTCCGCGAGCGTGCGCTGCTCGCCCCGCCACAGGTCCCGGACGGTGTCGCGGTACTTGCCGTTCCACTCCGTCCACAGGGGCGGAAAGTTGCCCACCTGGTAGCCGCCCTCGCCCACGTCCCACGGCTCGGCGATCAGCTTCACCTGCGACACGACCGGGTCCTGCTGCACCAGGTCGAAGAACGACGACAGCCGGTCCACCTCGTGGAACTGGCGGGCCAGTGTGGCGGCGAGGTCGAAGCGGAAGCCGTCGACGTGCATCTCGGTGACCCAGTACCGCAGCGAGTCCATGATCAGCTGCAGGACGTGCGGGGACCGCATGAGCAGGGAGTTCCCGGTCCCGGTGGTGTCCATGTAGTAGCGGGGGTCGTCCGCTAGACGGTAGTACGACGGGTTGTCCAGGCCCCGGAAGGACAGCGTGGGACCGAGGTGGTTGCCCTCGGCGGTGTGGTTGTAGACGACGTCCAGGATGACCTCGATCCCGGCCTCGTGCAGCGCGCGCACCGCCGACTTGAACTCCAGGACCTGCTGCCCGCGGTCGCCCCAGGAGGCGTACGCGTTGTGCGGAGCGAAGAAGCCGATGGTGTTGTAGCCCCAGTAGTTGTTCAGACCCATGTCCACCAGACGGTGGTCATTGACGAACTGGTGTACGGGCATGAGCTCCAGGGCGGTCACGCCCAGCCCGGTCAGGTGCTCGATGACCGCCGGATGGGCGAGTGCCGCATAGGTGCCGCGCAGTTCCTCCGGCAGCCCCGGGTGCCGCATCGTCAGGCCCTTCACATGGGCCTCGTAGATCACCGTGTGGTGGTACTCGGTGCGCGGCCGCCGGTCGTCGCCCCAGTCGAAGTACGGGTTCACCACGACCGACGACATGGTGTGCGGGGCGGAGTCCAGGTCGTTGCGCCGGTCGGGTGCGCCGAAGGGATAGCCGTAGACCTCCTCGCCCCACTCGATCGAGCCGCTGACCGCGCGCGCGTACGGGTCGAGCAGGAGCTTCGCGGAGTTGCAGCGCAGACCCCGCTCCGGGGCGTACGGGCCGTGCACGCGAAAGCCGTACCGCTGCCCCGGCATGACGCCCGGCAGGTACGCGTGCCGCACGAACGCGTCGCTCTCCCGCAGCTCCACCGCCGTCTCGGAGCCGTCGTCGTGCAGCAGACACAGCTCTACTCGGTCCGCGGCCTCCGTGAAGACCGCGAAATTGGTGCCGGCGCCGTCGTAGGTGGCGCCGAGCGGATATGCCTCTCCAGGCCAGACCTGCATGGATACGACTCTTCCAGGTGTGCCGCCCCGGTGGGGCCGCCTTGACTCCGAGTCTCCCCGAAAGTGATGGAACCCCCTCCGACTTACTGCCCTCTTACCGATCGACCAGTGCATACCCAGGTATGCCGAACCAGTGGGGCAAACACGTACTCCCAAGGAGACAGGGGGAGTAGGGGGAAAATGTGCGCAAGATAGTGCACCGCCATCTGGGCAAGGTGGTGGCCGGTGCGGCCATTGCGGTGGCGGGTACCGCCGTGATGGTCGGCGTCACGCTGCCCGGTACGGCGGGGGCGGACGACACGGCCGGGGGAACGGCCGGCGGCCAGAGCGCCCAGCAGGCGGCCCAGGGGCCCGGCGAGCAGGGCCAGGCAGCGGTTCCGCCCGGTGTGGTCGAGGAGGCCCCGGCCGAGGGCGAGAAGGGCACGGGCCGGGACCCGCTCACCGACGACGAGATCGAGCAGGCCGAGCGGATCGCCCTCAGCCGGCAGCTGCGGACCTCCGGTGAGGACGTCGACGGGGGCCACGGGCCGCAGCGCCTGGGTGTCGACCTCGCGGACCCGGAGGCCGGCGAACTGGACGACCCGGACGCGCCCCGGCGCGCCGAGGCCACGTTCTACGACTACCGCAACGACACCCTCGTCACCAGGACCGTCAATCTCGAGACGGGGAAGGTCGAGCGGACCGGCACCCAGCAGGGCGTCCAGCCGCCGCTGACCCGCGCCGAGGCCACCGAGGCCGCCAAGCTGCTGATCGCCGATCCACTGGGCGCGGGCCTGAAGGCGGACTACAAGGACGCCACCGGCAGGGAACTCACCTCGCCCGACCAGCTGCTGCTCAACAGCATGGTCTACCGGGCGTCACCCGGCGCCCAGCCTGCCGCACTCGACCAGTGCGGCGAGCACCGCTGTGTGCGGCTGTTCCCCAAGGTGAAGAACGGGTCGTGGATCGACGCCCGTTCCCTGGTGATCGATCTGAGCGCCCGCAAGGTGGCCGAGCTCGACCGCTGAGCCGCCGCGCTCGCGCCGACAGCAAGTCCACTTTTCCAACTTGCTCCGTGCAGCAAGCCTTCCGTAGGGGAGTCACTTCGTCATGCCCGTGATCAGAAACAGCCGTGCCCGCAGGCGGACGGCCCTGGCCCTCGCCGTGGCCGGGCTGGCCGCCGGCACCACGACCGGAGCGGGTCCGGCCGCGGCCCAGCCCAAGGCCGCCCCGGCCCCGGCGGCCGAGTGCAGCGCCGCGTACCGCATCGAGCAGAAGCTCTCGACCGGCACCACCTGGCGCATGTGCTGGCGCTACCACAAGGAGGCCGGCCTCGTCCTGGAGCACATCTCGTACCAGCCGCCGGGCGAGTCCCGGCCCATCAAGGTCCTGGCCACCGCCAAGCTGGGCCAGATCCACGTGCCGTACGACGACGGCAAGAACGAGTACAGCGACCTCACCCAGGCCGGTTTCGCTCAGGGCCTGATGGACCTGGCGCCCGGCGAGTGCCCCGGCGGCACGATCAAGACCGTCCGGGTCCCCGAGGCCTGGGACCCCTCCCGTGAGAACGTCAAGGGCCTGTGCACCACGACCCGTTCGCGTGGCCACGCCTACCGCATGCAGGGCGACGCGGCGAACAAGGTGTTCCAGAAGCAGGGCAAGGACCTGCTCGTCTACACCGTCAACCAGGTCGGCTGGTACGAGTACATCACCGAGTGGCGCTTCCAGGACGACGGCACGATCAACATGAACGTCGGCGCCACCGGCACCCTCGCCCCCGAGGACTACGACGCCGGCGACGGCCGCGGCTGGCCGATCGGCAAGGGCGCCAAGGACTACGCCACCAGCCACAGCCACAACGTCTTCTGGCGGCTCAACTTCAACCTCGACGGCTCCTCCAAGGGGAAGATCGAGCAGTACGACTCCAAGGTCAGCGCGCCCGCGGCAGGCCGCCCGGCACCCACCAACAAGACGACCCGCACCCCGGTCACCAAGGAACTCGCGGGCGACGCCAGGAACATGCGCTGGTGGCGGGTCGTCAGCGCGACCGGCAAGAACAAGGACGGCCACGCCCGTTCGTACGAGATCGTCCCCGGCCCCAGCGCCAAGTACCCCGGGCGCGGCTACACCAAGCACGACGTGTACTTCACCGAGTACAACAAGTGCGAGCAGTTCGCCAGCGACAACCTGCCCAACTGCGGCGCCGGCCACGGAAAGTCCGTCGACAGGTGGGTCGACGGACAGGCCCTCAAGCACCCCGTGGTCTGGGTGAACATCGGCTTCCACCACATCGCGCGCGACGAGGACCAGCAGCCCATGCCGGTCCACTGGCAGGGCCTGTCCATCGCCCCGCGTGACGTGACCGCTATGAATCCGCTCACGCCGGCAGAGCTGGCCGATCAGAACGGGCACGTGGAATAAGGAAGTTGGGAAACGAGCCTGTCCATCCGGCTGCACCGCCGACCGCTCCCGGAGTACCCTTCCTTGATCGTTGAGACGGGGAGTGCTCGGGGGAGCGGAAGGCGGTGCGCGGGTGGGCTCGGGAGGGCTGGAGCTGCCCCCTGGTGACGAGGGTCACGAGGGGAACTCCACAGACGTCCCGCCCGGCACGGTGTCCCTGGCCCGGCCGATGGAGACCCACTCCATCGGCCCCGAACTGGACTGGGACGCCGACGCCTGGCGCGAGGTGCGTACGCGCGCCCAGCGGGCCGGCCGCGCCTACATCTGGCTGAACCTCGTCGAACAGCGGCTGCGCGCGGTCGTGGCCGCGGTGCTGCGCCCCATCTACGAACCCGTCCACGGCGACGAGTGGGTGGTCGCCGCGGCCGGGCCGGCCGGGCAGGAGTGGGTGCAGCGCGCGGTCGCCGTGCGAGAAGTCAGCCGCCGCAAGGGCTACTTGCTCGACCCGGCCGACGACAACGTCCTCAGCTTCCTCACGCTGCCGCAGCTGCGCGAGCTGATGGTGCAGCACTGGCCGTGCTTCGAGCCGTACATCGACGAGCGCCGGGACGTCGAGCTGGCGCTGGACGAGCTCGAGGTCACCCGGAACGTCGTCTCGCGCAACCGCGCTCTGTCCGAGGCGGTGCTGAACCAGGCCGAGCGGGCCTCGGCGCGCCTCCTCGAGATCCTCGGCACGGGCGGCGACGTGCCGTCGGCGCGCAGGCTGCCGGTCGACGCGGTCGAGGACCTGGTCGGTGACCGGTACGCGGACGTGGTCGCCGTGCACTCCGACCGGGTGCGGCTGCTGCGCCAGTTCCCGGCCGAGGACATCTTCGGCGGGGCACGCCGGCTCGACGCCATCGGGATCGGCCTCAACCTGCTCGTGCAGAACTTCTCCGGCCGGCGGCTCGTGCGCCTCGCGGAGGCTGGATGCCGGGTGCGGCTGCTGTTCCTGAACCCGGCCTCCAGCGCGGTGAAGCGGCGCGAGCGTGAGCTCGGCATCAAGCGGGGTGAGCTGAGCCGCGCGATCGAGATGAACATCCTGCACATGCGCCGGGTGCGGTCCAGGCTGCGTGACCCGGGCGCCTTCGAGATCCAGGTCTTCGACGAGACGCCCCGCTTCACGGCGTATCTCGTGGACGGCGACGGTTCCGACGGCATCGCGGTCGTGCAGTCCTATCTGCGGCGGACGCGAGGGCTGGAGGCGCCGGTCCTGGTGCTGCGCAACGGCAGCAGGGTGGTCAAGTCGGACGAGATCGACGAAGGCGGGCTTTTCCCGACGTATCGCGAGGAGTTCGAGCTCATGTGGGCGGATTCGCGGCCGGTGTCCTGACCTGTCCCGCCACAGAAGCGGAATGCGGTCCTCTGATTGTCAGTGGCGCATGGGAAGGTGGAGACCACTGGGGGAACGCACCACCAAGAAGGGGGGCCGCCCATGGGCTGGCACCGGGAGCTGCTGATCGGCTTCGACCTGGAGACGACCGGGACGGATCCGCGCGAGGCGCGCATCGTCACGGGGGCCGTGATCGAGGTCAGGGACGGGCAGCCCATAGGGCACAAGGAATGGCTGGCGGATCCGGGCGTGGAGATCCCGGCGGACGCGGTGGCGGTCCATGGGATCAGCAACGAGCGCGCGGCCGCCGATGGCCGCCCCGCCGACCAGGTGGCGGACGCCATCGCGGACGTCCTCGTGGCGTACTGGAAGACGGGCGTGCCGGTCGTCGCCTACAACGCGGCCTTCGATCTGAGCCTGCTCTCCGCCGAGCTGCGGCGGTACGCACTGCCGTCCCTGCGTGACCGCCTGGGAGGCCTGGACCCGGCCCCCGTCATCGACCCGTACACCATCGACCGCTGGGCCGACCGCTACCGCCGCGGCAAGCGCAACCTCGAAGCGGTCTGCCGGGAGTACGGCATCACACTCGACTCCGCACACGACGCCTCCGCCGACGCCCTCGCCGCGGCCCGGCTGGCCTGCGCGATAGCCACCCGCCACCCCAAGATCGCGGCCCTCGGCCCGGCGGAACTGCACCGCCGCCAGATCGAGTGGTACGCCGAGTGGGCGGCGGACTTCCAGAGCTTCCTGCGCCGCAAGGGCGACGCGACCGCGGTGGTCGACGGGACATGGCCACTTAGGGAGCCGGCTGGGGAGCCGGTGGCGGGCGAGGCGATCTGAGGTCCGGTCAGGTAACGCCCTGAAGGGGCGCGGGGAACTGCGCGACCAGCCACACACGACCCGCAGTCGCCGTGCTACGCGCAGCCCCCAAGCCGTAGGCGCTCAGAACGAATACCACCGCACCGTCTCGTCCCCCTCCCGCAACGAAGCCACCCGCCGCCGAAACTCGATCAACGCCTTCGGATTGCTGGGCGCATGCTGAGCCACCCACGCACAACTGGCCGTCTCCCGCGCGCCGCGCAGCACCGAACACCCCTCCCACTCCCGCACATCCCAGCCATATGTCTCGACAAACGAGTCGTAAGCCGCCGCAGGCACCCCGTACCGGTCCCGGGAAAGCACCATGACCACCAGATCGTGCTCACGCAGATCGGCGGAGAAGGTCTCCAGGTCGACCAGGGCAGGACCGTCGGGCCCGACATGGACGTTCCGAGGGAGCGCGTCCCCGTGAATGGGCCCCGGCGGCAGATGAGGCGGCAGCCCACCCGCTGCCGCCGCGAACCCGTCCCGCCGCTCACGCAGATACGCCGCGTCCGCCGGATCGATCGCGTCGCCCGCCAGCCGCAGCCAGCGCTCCACGCCGCCCAGCAGCTCACGGGGCGGCAGCTCGAAGAAGGGCGTGGGAAGGGCGTGCACGACCCGTAGCAGTTCGGCCAGATCCCGTGGCTCGGCGGGCCGTACCGGATCGGGCAGCCGGTGCCACACGGTCACCGGGTGCCCCTCCACCAGCAGCGCCTCGCGTTCGGCCGCCCGCACCGCCGGTATGCCCGCCTCGGCCAGCCACACCGCGATGTCCAGTTCGCGCCGCGCCCGGTCGAAAAGCTCCGCGTCACGGCCCACCTTGACGACCAGGTCACCGGCGGCGAACACCGCGTTCTCGCCCAGGGCGAGCAGCCGGGCGTCCGGCGCCGGACCGGGCAGTACCCCCGCCGCGGCCAGTACGTCCCGCGCCCGTGCCTCGTCCATCGTCCGCCTCCGTGTCCCCCGGCTGTCCTGATCCCCCCACCGCCCGCCAGTGTCGCATTCCCACAGGTCGGACGGGCGTGGGGCCGTCACGTGGAAAATCCGTTGCCCGCCCCACCCCGGCCCGCCTAGCGTGCCGTACGTGGGACCCAACGCGATCTTCATCTCCGGTCACGGCCGGGGCTGCACGTACTCCGTCCGGATGCGCCGCGGCCCCGGTGCCCTGACCGGCCCGGGGAGCAACACACGCTGACGCCCGCACGTCAGCGACTCCTCCATTTCTTCGTCTCCCGGTCGGGGCCTTCGTCTGCCCGTTTCCCGTCACGGAAGACAAGGACCGCAGGCCATGGGCCGCTCCACCCGCGTTTCCCGCGCGCTCTCACAGAACTTCCTCACCGACCGCGCTGCCGCCGCACGCCTCGCCCAACTCGCCGTCCCGCGCCGCAAAGAGAGCCCTCTGCTGCTCGAAGTAGGCGCGGGCAACGGCGCGTTGACCGAGTTGCTCGCGCCGCGCTGCCGCGAACTGCACGCGTACGAGATCGACCCACGACTCGTCCCCGCCCTACGAGCCCGCTTCACGGGCGCACCCCAGGTCCGCATCATCGGCGACGACTTCCTCACCGCTCGTCCCCCGCGCACTCCCTTCTCCGTCGCAGGCAACGTTCCCTTCTCCCGCACCGCCGCCATCGTGGACTGGTGCCTGCGGGCACCCGCCCTCACCGACGCCACGCTCCTCACCCAGCTCGAGTACGCCCGCAAACGCACCGGCGACTACGGAAGCTGGACCCGGCTGACGATCCTGACCTGGCCGCGGCACGAGTGGCGGCTGGTCGGCCGGGTCGGGCGGCACAGTTTCCGGCCCGTGCCACGCGTGGACGCCGGGATCGTACGGATCGAGCGGCGCCGCACCCCACTGCTCGCCACCGGCACCTACGACAGCTGGCGGCGCCTGGTCGAGCTGGGCTTCTCCGGAGTCGGCGGCTCGCTGCACGCGTCGCTGCGCCGGGCCCACCCGAGGCGGCGGGTCGACGCGGCGTTCCGCGTGGCGCGCCTCGACCCAGGGGTCCTCGTCGGCGAGGTGCCGCCGGGGGCGTGGCTGAGGCTGCACGAGGTGCTGGCCCCGTGAAACCAAGTTGCACGAGACGTATCGTCTCGCCTATGGTCTTGGTCATGACCCATATCGCCATGTTCTCCATCGCCGCCCACGGCCACGTGAACCCGAGCCTCGAGGTGATCCGCGAGCTCGTCGCGCGCGGGCACCGGGTGACGTATGCGATCCCCCCGGTGTTCGCGGAGAAGGTCGCCGAGACCGGTGCCGAGGTGAAGCTCTGGAACTCGACGCTGCCCTCGCCCGACGACGACCCGGAGGCGTGGGGTACCACGCTGCTGGACAACGTCGAGCCCTTCCTCGACGACGCCATCCAGGCGCTGCCGCAGCTGATCGAGGCGTACGAGGGCGACGAGCCGGACCTCGTCCTGCACGACATCGCCTCCTACCCGGCCCGGGTCCTCGCCCACCGCTGGGGCGTGCCCGCGATCTCCCTCTCACCGAACCTGGTCGCCTGGGACGGCTACGAGGAGGAGGTCGCCGAGCCGATGTGGGAGGAGCCGAAGAAGACCGAGCGCGGCCGGGCCTACTACGCCCGCTTCCAGGGCTGGCTGGAGGAGAACGGGATCACCCAGCATCCCGATCCGTTCGCCGGCCGGCCGGCCCGTTCCCTCGTTCTGATCCCCAAGGCGCTGCAGCCCAACGCCGACCGGGTCGACGAGTCCGTGCACACCTTCGTCGGCGCCTGCCAGGGCGACCGCAGCGCGGAGGGCGACTGGCAGCGGCCCGCCGACGCCGAGAAGGTCGTGCTCGTCTCGCTCGGGTCGGCCTTCACCAAGCAGCCCGACTTCTACCGGGAGTGCGTCAAGGCGTTCGGTGAGCTGCCGGGCTGGCACCTGGTGCTCCAGATCGGCAAGCACGTGGACCCGGCCGAGCTGGGGGACGACGTACCCGAGAATGTCGACGTGCGCTCCTGGGTCCCGCAGCTGGCGATCCTCAAGCAGGCCGACCTGTTCGTCACGCACGCCGGTGCGGGCGGCAGCCAGGAGGGCATGGCCACGGCCACTCCGATGATCGCCGTACCGCAGGCCGTCGACCAGTTCGGCAACGCGGACATGCTGCAGGCGCTCGGTGTCGCCCGCCACGTCCCGGCGGAGCAGGCCACCGCGGAAACCCTGCGCGAGACGGCCCTTGCGCTCGTCGACGACCCGGAGGTGGCCCGTCGGCTGACGGACCTCCAGGCGGAGACGGCGAAGGAGGGCGGTACACAGCGGGCCGCCGACCTCATCGAGGCCGAACTCCGGAAGTAGCAGGCATGACTGAGGGTCCGTTGGTTCCCCTGGAGAACCAACGGACCCTTATTGCAAGGGGGCAGGGTCAGACCCCCACCCGCTCCCCTTCCACCGCCGGCGGCCGCGGCTGCGCCACCGCCTCGGCGGACTCGTCGTGCGTGAGGTCCGGCAGCCGGTGCAGCCACTTCGGCAGGTACCAGTTGCGCTCACCGAGCAGCGCCATCACCGCCGGCAGCAGCACACCCCGGATGATCGTCGCGTCGATCAGCACCGCGGCCGCCAGGCCCACGCCCATCTGCTTCATGGACTGCATGGACAGCGTCCCGAAGATCGCGAACACGGCGACCATGATGACCGCGGCGCTGGTGACGACACCGGCCGTGGTGACCACTCCGTGCTGGATCGCGTCCTTCGTCGTACGGCCGCGCAGCCGCGCCTCGCGGATCCGCGAGACCACGAACACGTGGTAGTCCATCGACAGTCCGAACAGGATCACGAACAGGAACAGCGGCAGCCAGCTGACGATGGCACCGACGCCCTCCGCGCCCACCAGCGAGGCACCCCAGCCGTGCTGGAAGACGGCGACCAGGATGCCGTACGCCGCACCCACCGACAGCAGGTTCAGCACGATCGAGGTGATCGCGACGGTGAGCGAGCGGAACGACAGCAGCATCAGCACGAAGGCGAAGACCACGACGAACGCGAAGACCGGGATGACGGCTCCGCCCAGTTGGTCGTTGAAGTCCTGCGAGCCGGCGACCTGTCCGGTGATCGGCGCCTCGACGCCGTCGACCTTGCCGAGCGTGGCCGGGCGTACCTCGTCGCGCAGCATGTCCAGGCTTGCGCCCGCCTTGTCGAGGTCGGAGCCGCCGACCAGCGGGACGTACACGAAGGCGATGTTCTTGTCGTCGTGCAGCTTGATCTCCACCGGGCCGCGCGAGGCGCCCGAACTGACCGCCCGTTCACGGAAGTCGGCGAGCGCGGACGTCACCTCGGGAGCGTTGATGTCGTCGGCCTTGACGACCACCTCGGCCGGCTCGGCACCGCCCGGGAAGGCCTCGTTGACGCGGTTGTACGTCGCCACGATGGGCAGCGAGTCGCCGAACTCCTGGTCCAGCGTCAGGTTCTGCGTCTTCATGCCGACCGCGGGAGCCGCGACGGCGAGCAGAGCGCCGGTTGCGACGACGACCGAGAGGACGGGCCGGGCGAGCACACCCTTGAGCACGGCCGTCCAGAACCGGCTCTCACGGTTGCCGCGCCCACGCTTGCGACGGAGCCGGCTCTCCGGGTGCAGGAAGGGGACCTTGCCCTTCTCGACCCGCTCGCCCAGCAGCGAAAGGAGCGCGGGCAGGACGGTGACGGACCCGACCATGGCGACCGCCACGACCATCAGCGAGGCCAGGCCCATCGCCTCGAACTCGGCGAGCCCGGTGAACAGCATGCCCGCCATCGCCACGCACACCGTGACACCGGAGACGATGATCGCGCGGCCGCTGGTGGCGGCGGCGACCCTGAGGGCGGTCTGCGCGTCCCGGCCGGCCTCGCGCTCCTCACGCTCCCGGCGCAGGTAGAACAGGCAGTAGTCGACACCGACGGCCAGGCCGACCAGCAGCATCACGGAGTTCGCGGTCTCGCTCATGGGCATCACATGGCTGACGACGCCCATCAGGCCCATCGTCGCCATGATCGCGGTGACCGCCAGCAGCACCGGCAGCAGGGCCGCCACCAGCGCGCCGAAGGCGATGAGCAGAATGCCGAGGGCCACCGGCACCGCGGAGTACTCGGCCTTCTGGAAGTCGTCCCCGAACGCGTCGTCGAACGTCTTCATCATGCTCGCGCCGCCGATCTCCTCGATCCGCAGCGACTCGTGGTCCTTCTGGACGTCCTCGACGGCCTTCAGCACGGGCTCCACGCGCTCGCCCGCGGTGTCGGCCTCGCCGCGCATGTCGAACTGCACCAGCGCGCTGCGGCCGTCCTTCGAGATCGTGTTCGTGTCGTACGGCGACGTCACGTCCGTGACCTTGCCGGTGCCCTCGACCGCCTGGACGACCGCGGTGACGGCGGCCCGGAACTCGCTGTCCGTGGCCTTGAGCGAGCCGTCCTTCGCCTGGATCAGGACCGTCTCACTGGCCGGCTCGTTGATCCCGGCGTCCTCGACGATCTTGGCGGCGGTGTGTGTCTCGCCCTTCAGCTGGTCGCTGTCCTTGACGTCGACCCGGCCCGCCGCCGAACCGAGCCCCATCGCCAGGACGACGAACAGCACCCAGATTCCAACGGCCGCCCATCGGTGCCGGGCGCTCCAGCCGCCTGCCCGGGCGGCGAGTCCCCGCACCCGTGTTTCTCCGTTCCCCATGACGGGCTGCCCCCTCGTGAGCGGTGGCGGCCCCCTGCCGCCACCTTTCGCTTCGAAGGTATGGGCTGGATAAAGCCATCTCGTCGTGCTGCCCGGTGAAGCGCTGGGAGCCCGGATCATCCCAACGGCCCCCCTCCTCTCACCACTGGGTAGGACAGCGGCCCCTTACAACTAACGGGAGATGTCCGGGCCTGTGGCAGGGATCCCCTTCGCGCCCTTTGTGATTACGAAACCTTGTTGAACAAGTCACAGGTGCGTGTAGGTGTTGATCCGGGCCCGCCCATCGGCCAGAGTTTCGCGCAGCCCGCACCACAGGGACGCGGCCGTCGTGCCCGCCCCCACGGGGCACGACGGCCGCTTATGGTGTGCGGGTGACGACGACGTATGCGGCGCTGCTGCGCGGAATCAACGTGGGCGGCGCCAAGAAGATGCCGATGGCCGAACTGCGCACCCTCATGGAGGGCCTCGGCTACGACGGCGTACGCACGTATCTGCAGAGCGGCCAGGCCGTGTTCGCGAGCGAGCACGGCGACGAGGAGTCCCTGGCCGCCGAACTCACCCGGTCCATCGAGCGGAAGTTCGGCTTCGCGGTCGAGGTGATCGTGCGTGACCACGCCTACCTGAAGGCGATAGCCGAGGACTGCCCCTTCCCGGCCGCCGACCTGGAGGCCAAGCAGCTCCACGTCACCTACTTCTCCGCGCCCGTCGACGCCGAGCGCTTCGCGGAGATCGACCAGGCCGCCTTCCTCCCCGAGGAGTTCCGGCTCGGCGACCGCGCCCTGTACCTGTACGCACCGAACGGCCTCGGCCGGTCCAAGCTCGGCGAGTACCTGGCCAGACCGCGGCTGAACAAGGGCGTGATCGCCACGACCCGGAACTGGAACACGGTCCTCAAGCTGGTGGAGCTCACCGAGCCGACAGCAGGGTGACCGTCCGCAGCAGCGCCCTGAAGGGGCGCGGGGCTGTGCCGATATGCGGCTCCGCCGCGATGGGGGTCCCCCCGCTCGAGCGAAGCCGAGAGTGGGGGAGCGACCAGCCACGATGGCGCCGCAGACGACAGACGACACGTCGCGGCACCCCAGCGGAGCGCCTACGCGCCGACCGCCGCCCGGAGCGGCGTCCGCGCCCCGTCGTACCGTTCCAGCAGCACCCGTGCCACCTCCGGCGCCGGACCGAGGACATCGGCGAGTACGTCCGCCTCGGCCGCGCCCCGCGCGATGCGGTCCGGCAGGAAACCGGGGGCCAGGACGTACGGGGCGACGGCGATCCGCCGGCAGCCGAGCGCGCGCAGTTCACGGACCGCGTCCTCGGTGCGGGGCAGGGATGCGGAGGCGAACGCAGGTCGCACGGCGCACCAACCGGTGTGCCGCCACTCCCGCGCGATTTCTGCGATCACTGCGATCGCCTCCGGGTCGGTGGAGCCCGCCGAGGCCAGCACGACCCCGGTCGAGGGCTTGTCGGCCGGCGTCAGACCCGCCTCGTACAGCCGGCGTTCGAGCGCCGACAGCAGCAGCGGGGAGGGACCCAGCACCTCCGCCTGGCGGATCCGGAGCAGCCGCGGCGCGTCCCGCAGGACCGCCGGGATGTCGGCCTTCGCATGGAACGCCCGGGTCAGCAGGAGAGGAAGGGCTACGACGTCGCGCACTCCCTCCGCCGCCAGGGACTCCAGCACGCGCTGCACGGACGGGACGTTGAAGTCCAGGAAACCGGTCTCCACGCGCAGCCCCGGCCGCAGCGACCGTACCCGCCGCACGAGGGCGTGCACGGTCGCGGCGTGCCGCGGGTCGCGGCTGCCGTGGGCGATGACGAGGAGTACCGGGTTGCGCATGGGGATCAGCTCTTCACCAACAGGCCGCGGCTGCGCAGCACCCGCCGCTCCAGCGGGCTGAAGATCAGCAGGTCGATCGCGATGCCGACGACCAGGATCAGCAGGATGGCGAGGAACACCATGGACATGGAGCTGGTGTTGCGGCCGTTCTCCAGCAACTGGCCGAGCCCCACGCCGAGTTCCGGCGAGGACGCGATGATCTCGGCGGCCATCAGCGACCGCCACGAGAACGCCCAGCCCTGCTTCAGGCCGGCCAGATAGCCGGGCAGCGCGGCCGGCATCACGATGTGCCAGGTGCCCCTCAGGCCGGTCGCGCCCATCGTGCGGCCCGCCCGCAGGAACAGCGGCGGCACCTGGTCGACGCCGGAGACGAGACCGTTGGCGATGGACGGGACGGCGCCGAGCAGGATCACCGCGTACATCATCGAGTTGTTCAGGCCGAGCCAGATCACGGCCGGCGGCACCCACGCCACGGACGGCAGCGACTGCAGACCCGACAGGATCGGCCCGATCGCGGCCCGTACGAACCTCACCCGGGCCACCAGCAGGCCCAGCGGCGTGCCGATCGCCAGCGCCATCAGGAAGCCCAGCAGACCGCGCGAGACGCTGGTCCAGATGTAGTCCAGAAGCGTGCCCTGCAGCCAGGCGTCCTCGACCTCGCCCCACACGTCCCCGGGGGAGGGCAGCTTGCTCGGGTCGTCGACGATGTTGAACGAGACCAGCGCCTGCCACACCAGCAGCACCAGCACGATGGCGGTGACCGGCGGCACGATCTTCTGCGTGAAGGTCGTACGGAACGGCGTACGGCCCGTCTGGACCGTCTCCAGGGCGTCCAGGCCCGCCTCGAGCCCGGCCAGGTCGTTGCCGTCCTTGACGGCGGGCGTTTCAGTGCTGGCCATGGCGGCGGATCTCCCCACGCAGTTCTTCGGTGATCTCCAGGGACAACTCCGCCACGGCGGCGTCCTCGATACGGCGCGGCTGCGGAATGTCGACCCGCCACTCCCGGGCCACGCGACCGGGACGGGAGGAGAGCAGGACGACGCGCTCGGCGAGCCGGACCGCCTCGCGCACGTTGTGCGTCACGAACAGCACCGACAGCCCCGTCTCCCGCCAGATCCGGGTCAGCTCGTCGTGCAGCACGTCACGGGTGATCGCGTCCAGCGCCGCGAACGGCTCGTCCATCAGCAGCAGCCTGCTGTCCTGGGCGAGCGCACGGGCCAGTGCCACGCGCTGGCGCATACCGCCGGACAGTTCGTGCACCCGCTTGCCGTACGCCCCCTGCAGCCGGACCAGCGCCAGCAGTTCCTCGGCGCGGCCGCGGCGCTCGGCCTTGGGCATGCCGCGCAGCTTCAGGGCGAGCTCGATGTTCCTGCCCGCGGTCAGCCACGGGAACAGGGCGTGCTCCTGGAACATCAGGGCGGGCCGGCCGTCGGTCGTGATGTCACCGGCGGTCGGCCGGTCCAGGCCCGCCACCAGGTTGAGCAGCGTCGACTTGCCGCAGCCCGAGGCGCCCAGGAGGGTGACGAACTCACCCGGCGCGACATCGAGCGTGATGTCGTCGAGAACGAGCTGCTGCCCGGCGGGGCCGGCGAAGGACTTCGAGACGTGCTCGATGCGTGCGGAGTACTCGACCGACGTACCGGCGTCGGCGGCCTTGGCGAGGGCGGTTGCCATGGTCGTCACCTCCTGGGAACTCAACGGGGCTTGGGGTTACTGGGCGCCGAGACCGGCGTCGTCGACGGTCGGCTTGCCCTCGGCGGCGAGGACCTTGTTGAGCAGGGCGAGGTCGTAGATGCCGTTCAGGTCGGGCTGGTCCAGCAGTCCGGCCTTGACGGCGTGGTCGGCCTCGGTGTTGAGGGTGGCGGCCAGCGGGTCGTTGGTGATCTGGATGGACTCCCACGCCGGGTCGAGCACCTCGGCCGGCAGCTCCTTGCCCGAGTCCACCTTGAGCTGGGCGTTCGCGGAGGCCTTGGCCTGGTCCGGGTTGGCGTTGATCCACGCGTTGGTCTTCACGGACGCGCGCAGCACCGCCTCGACGGCCTTCGGGTGATCCTTCAGGAACGACTGCGACACGATGATGTTCGTGATCACGAACTTCTTGTCGGGCCACAGGTCCGCTTCGTCGAGCAGCACCTTCGCGCCCTCGGCGACCAGCTTGGACGCGGTCGGCTCCGGCACCCACGCGCCGTCGACGGAGCCCGACTTGTAGGCGTCCGGGGTGATCTTGTTGTCGGTGCGGACGACGGAGACGTCGCCCTTGCCGCTCTCCGCGTCGACCTTCCAGCCCTGCTCGGCGATCCAGTTGAGGAACGCCACGTCCTGGGTGTTGCCGAGCTGCGGGGTCGCGATCTTCTTGCCCTTGACGTCGTCCAGGGTCCTGATCTTCTCCGGGTTGACCACCAGCTTCACGCCGCCCGACGCCGAACCGCCGATGATCCGCAGGTTCTTGCCGCCCGACTTGACGTACCCGTTGATCGCCGGGGACGGGCCGATCCAGCCGATGTCGATGGACCCCGAGTTGAGCGCCTCGATCTCGGAAGGCCCGGCGTTGAAGGTCGCGTACTCCGCCTTCGTCCCGCCCAGCTCCTTCTGGAACAGCCCCTCGTTGCGGCCCACCAGCGCGGTCGCGTGGGTGAGGTTGCCGAAGTAGCCGATCCTCACGCTGTCGAGACCGTCGATCTTCTTCGCGCCGGCGACGACCTGCTGGTTGGTGTCGTCCTGCGCCTGGGAGCCGTAGCCGCAGCCGGCGAGCGCGAGGAGGGGGAGTGCGGTTATCGCTGCGAGAGTGCGGCGGAGGGCGATGGTGGCAGGCACGGGAGGTGGTCCTCTCGTTGGCCCGGCGGGTCACGGTCTGTCAGGTCGTGGCCGGGAGGTCGGCAGGTTTTCGGCGGCGCGCCCGGGGCGCGTATGTCATCGCGCACATCGCGCCACCCCGCCCTGCCCGCTGCCGAGGGCGCCGCTGCCGACGCGGCCGCCCTCCTTCGCGAACGTGGAGAAGTAGTCCGTGGAGTTCATGATCAGAAGTCCCACCCGTCGTCCTCGGCCTCGTCCCGGACCGGCTCCGGGGAGGCGAAGGACTCGCCGACCATGCCCGCGGTGAGCGTGGTGCCGTCCGCCGGGTCGATCAGGATGAACGAGCCCGTGCGCCGCGAGTCGGCGTAGGAGTCGACCGGCAGCGGCTCGGCGGTACGGATCTTCACCCGGCCGATGTCGTTGGCGACGAGCTGTCCCGGGTGCGGGTGCAGGGACAGGTCGTCGAGCGTGAGCCGGGACGGGATGTCCTTGACGATCGCCTTGACCGTGCGGGTGCCGTGCTTGAGCAGCACCCGGTGGCCGACGGTCAGCGGGGCGTCGGCGACATGGCAGACGGTCGCCTCGATGTCCTGCGTGGTCGGCGGCGCGTCCTTGCTGGGCACGATCAGGTCGCCGCGCGAGATGTCGATGTCGTCCTCCAGCAGGAGGGTCACCGACTGCGTGGTCCAGGCGACGTCGACCGGCTTGCCCAGCAGGTCGATGCCGGAGATCTTCGTCGAGCGGCCGGAGGGCAGGACCGTGATCTGCTCGCCGACGTGGAACGCACCGGCCGCGATCTGGCCCGCGTAGCCCCGGTAGTCCGGGTGCTCGGCGGTCTGCGGCCGGATCACGTACTGCACGGGCAGACGGGCGTGGCAGTGCGCCAGGTCGTGCGCGACCGGGACGGTCTCCAGGTGCTCCAGGACGGTCGGGCCGCCGTACCAGTCCATGCTCGCGGACGGCTCCACGACGTTGTCGCCGTTCAGCGCCGAGATCGGGATCGCGGTCACCTCGGGGACGCCCAGTTCCGTGGCGTACGCCGTGAACTCCTCGGCGATCGCCGCGAACACCTTCTCCTCGTAGCCGACGAGGTCCATCTTGTTGACGGCGAGGACGACGTGCGGGACGCGCAGCAGGGCGGCGATGGCGGCGTGCCGGCGGGTCTGCTCGACGACGCCGTTGCGGGCGTCGACGAGGATCACGGTGAGTTCGGCGGTCGAGGCGCCGGTGACCATGTTGCGGGTGTACTGCACATGGCCGGGGGTGTCGGCGAGGATGAACCGGCGCCTGGGGGTGGCGAAGTAGCGGTAGGCGACGTCGATGGTGATGCCCTGCTCGCGCTCGGCGCGCAGACCGTCCGTGAGCAGCGCGAGGTCCGGGCCCTCCTGGCCGCGGCTCGCCGAGGCGCGCTCCACGGCCTCCAGCTGGTCGGCGAGGACCGACTTGGAGTCGTGCAGCAGCCGGCCGACGAGGGTGGACTTGCCGTCGTCGACGGAGCCCGCGGTGGCGAACCGCAGCAGGGTGGTGGCCGAGAGCTCCTCGGTCGTGATCGTGCTCATGCTTAGAAGTACCCCTCGCGCTTGCGGTCTTCCATCGCGGCCTCGGACAGCTTGTCGTCGGCCCGGGTGGCGCCCCGCTCGGTCAGACGGGAGGCGGCGATCTCGGCGATCACCTTCTCGATGGTGTCGGCGTCGGAGTCGACGGCGCCGGTGCAGGACATGTCGCCGACCGTGCGGTAGCGGACCTGCCGCTTCTCGACGGTCTCGCCCTCCTTGGGGCCGCCCCACTCACCGGCGGTCAGCCACATGCCGCTCCGCTGGAAGACCTCACGCTCGTGGGCGAAGTAGATCTCCGGCAGCTCGATCTCCTCGCGGGCGATGTACTGCCACACGTCCAGCTCGGTCCAGTTGGACAGCGGGAAGACGCGGACGTGCTCGCCGGGGGCGTGCCGGCCGTTGTACAGGTTCCACAGCTCGGGGCGCTGGCGGCGCGGGTCCCACTGGGAGAACTCGTCCCGCAGCGAGAACACCCGCTCCTTGGCCCGGGCCTTCTCCTCGTCGCGGCGCCCGCCGCCGAACACCGCGTCGAACTTCTCGCTCTGGATCTTCTCCGTCAGCGGAAGGGTCTGCAGCGGGTTACGGGTGCCGTCCGGGCGCTCCTTGAGCACCCCGCGGTCGATGTAGTCCTGTACGGAGGCCACATGGAGGCGCAGCCCATGTGCGGCCACCACACGGTCGCGGTAGTCGAGGACCTCGGGGAAGTTGTGCCCGGTGTCGACGTGCAGCAGCGAGAACGGCACCGGCGCGGGCGCGAACGCCTTCAGCGCCAGATGCAGCATGACGATGGAGTCCTTGCCGCCGGAGAACAGGATCACCGGCCGCTCGAACTCGCCCGCCACCTCCCGGAAGATGTGCACCGCCTCGGACTCCAGGGCGTCCAGATGCGAGAGGGCGTACGGGGTGTCCGTGCCCTCCTCGGTCGTGGCGACGGTCGTCATACCAGTCCCCTTTCGCTGAGCAGGGCGTACACCGACGCCGCGGACTCCTGCACGGTCTGGTTCTGCGACTCGATCCGCAGGTCGGGCGACTCGGGCTCCTCGTACGGGTCGTCGACGCCGGTGAGCCCCTTGAGCTCGCCCGCGGCCTGCTTGGCGTACAGGCCCTTCACGTCGCGCTCGCTGCACACCTCGACCGGAGTTGCCACGTGCACCTCGACATACGCCGTGCCGTTCGTCTGGTGCCGCTTGCGCACCGCGTCACGGCTGTCGGTGTACGGCGCGATCACCGGGACGAGCGCCTTGACGCCGTTACGGGCGAGCAGCTCGGCGACGAAGCCGATGCGCTGCACATTGGTGTGCCGGTCCTCGCGGGAGAAGCCGAGGCCCGCCGAGATGAACTCGCGGATCTCGTCTCCGTCGAGCACCTCGACGAGGTGGCCCTCTTCGCGGAGCCGGCCGGCCAGCTCGTACGCGATCGTGGTCTTGCCGGCACTCGGCAGACCCGTGAGCCAGACGGTGGCTCCGGTCGTCACGTGGTTCTCCTGGGGGTCGGTGGTCGTCATCCGTGCAGCCCGCACTCGGTCTTGGCCCGCCCGGCCCAGCGGCCGGCGCGCGCGTCCTCGCCCTCGAGGACCCGGCGGGTGCAGGGGGCGCAGCCGATGGAGGCGTATCCGTCCATCAGCAGCGGGTTGGTGAGGACGCCGTGTTCGGCGACGTAGGCGTCCACGTCGTCCTGGGTCCAGCGGGCGATGGGGGAGATCTTCACCTTCTGGCGCTTCTCGTCCCACGCGACGACCGGGGTGTTCGCCCGGGTCGGGGACTCGTCGCGGCGCAGTCCGGTCGCCCAGGCGTCGTAGCCGCGCAGGCCCTGCTCCAGCGGCTGGACCTTGCGCAGGAAGCAGCACAGGTCGGGGTCCCGGTCGTGCAGCTTCGGGCCGTACTCGGCGTCCTGCTCGGCGACCGTCTGGCGCGGGGTGAGGGTGATGACGTTGACGTCCATCACGGCCTCGACCGCGTCCCGGGTGCCGATGGTCTCCTCGAAGTGGTAGCCGGTGTCGAGGAAGACGACGTCGACTCCGGGCATCGCGCGGGAGGCGAGGTGGGCGACCACCGCGTCCTCCATCGAGGAGGTCACGCAGAACCGCTTGCCGAAGGTGTCCGCGGCCCACTGGAGGATCTCCAGCGCGGAGGCGTCCTCCAGGTCGCGGCCCGCCTGCTCGGCGAGATCCTTCAACTCCTGGGTTGCTCGGTCTTCCTGAGCCGTCGTCATGTCGGGTCCCCTCCCGTCGTGTCGTGCCGGAGCCCGCGGGCCAGCAGCCCGAGGAACTTCAGCTGGAATGCGCGGTTGCACGCCGCGCATTCCCAGGCGCCGTGGCCCTGCTCGCTGGGACGCAGGTCCTCGTCGCCGCAGTAGGGGCAGTAGAAGGGAGCGGCACGCTCACTCATGACAGAGCCTCCTCGGAGGCGCGGGCCGCCCAGGTCGCGAACCGCTCGCCCTCCTCGCGCTCCGCCTGGAAGCGCTTCAGCACGCGCTCGACGTAGTCGGGCAGCTCCTGCGCGGTGACCTTCAGACCGCGCACCTTGCGGCCGAAACCGGCCTCCAGACCGAGGGCACCGCCCAGATGCACCTGGTAGCCCTCGACCTGCTCGCCCTGGTCGTTCATGACCAGCTGCCCCTTGAGACCGATGTCCGCCACCTGGATACGGGCGCAGGCGTTCGGGCAGCCGTTGATGTTGATGGTGATCGGCTCGTCGAAGTCCGGGATCCGGCGCTCCAGTTCGTCGATCAGGGAGGCGCCGCGCGCCTTGGTCTCGACGATGGCGAGCTTGCAGTACTCGATGCCGGTGCAGGCCATGGTGCCGCGCCGGAACGGCGAGGGCTGCACCGTGAGGTCCAGCGCCTCCAGGCCCTCGGTCAGGGAGTCGACCTGCGACTCGTCGACGTCGAGCACGATCATCTTCTGCTCGACCGTGGTGCGGACCCGGCCCGAGCCGTGTGCCTCCGCCAGGTCGGCGATCTTCGTCAGGGTGGTGCCGTCGACCCGGCCGACGCGCGGGGCGAAACCGACGTAGTAACGGCCGTCCTTCTGCCGGTGCACGCCGACGTGGTCGCGCCAGCGCTCCACGGGCTGCGCGGGGGCCGGGCCGTCGACCAGCTTGCGCTTGAGGTACTCGTCCTCCAGCACCTGCCGGAACTTCTCCGCGCCCCAGTCGGCGACGAGGAACTTCAGGCGGGCGCGCGTACGCAGGCGCCGGTAGCCGTAGTCGCGGAAGATCGAGATGACGCCGTCGTAGACGTCCGGCACCTCGTCCAGCGGCACCCAGGCGCCGAGCCGGACGCCGATCTTCGGGTTGGTGGACAGACCGCCGCCGACCCACAGGTCGAAGCCGGGGCCGTGCTCGGGGTGGTCGACGCCGACGAACGCGATGTCGTTGATCTCGTGCGCCACGTCGAGCAGCGGCGAGCCGGAGATCGCGGACTTGAACTTGCGGGGCAGGTTCGAGAACGCCTTGTTGCCGATGATCCGGCGCTGGATCTCGTCGATGGCCGGGGAGCCGTCGATGATCTCGTCGGCGGCGATACCGGCGACCGGTGAGCCGAGGACGACGCGGGGCGTGTCACCGCAGGCCTCGGTGGTGGACAGGCCGACCGCCTCCAGGCGGTTCCAGATCTCGGGCACGTCCTCGATCCGGATCCAGTGGTACTGGACGTTCTGCCGGTCGGTGATGTCGGCCGTGCCGCGCGCGAACTCCTGCGAGATCTCCCCGATCACCCGCAGCTGCTGGGTGGTGAGCCGCCCGCCGTCGATGCGCACCCGCAGCATGAAGTACTCGTCGTCCAGCTCCTCCGGCTCCAGGATCGCGGTCTTGCCGCCGTCGATCCCGGGCTTGCGCTGGGTGTACAGACCCCACCAGCGCATCCGGCCGCGCAGGTCGTTGGGGTCGATGGAGTCGAAGCCGCGCTTGGAGTAGATCGTCTCAATGCGTGTCCGCACATTGAGACCGTCGTCGTCCTTCTTGAACTGCTCGTTGCCGTTGAGCGGGGTGAAGTGCCCCGCGGCCCACTGCCCCTCGCCGCGGTGACGGCTCACCTTGCGGCGGGAAGTCGCGGCGGCAGGTTCTTGCGGGGTGGCGGCCATGATCAATCGTCCTTCGGGACAGGCTGGGAAGCGGCTCTGACCTGCGCGTACGGGCGCATGGGGGCATACGGGCGCATCGTTGCGCAGGGGCAGACAAAAGGGGGGAGAACGGCGTTGCTGGAGAGGTCTCAGCTCGCCGGACAGATGGCGCTGGACATGCGGCCGAGGTCGACGTGCCGCCGACTCACCAAGGCAATTCCAGTTCCAGACATGACGGAAGCGTGTCATGGCGATCTGGACAGAGTCCAGCTTCGTCCATCATGCGGACACCCTTGTCTCGGATTCCGGAACAAGGGTGTCGTCGCTCACATGGCGCGAACGCCGTCTTGTCGGGCCAGGTCAGACAGGGTATGCGCCGGGCCAGGGGCCGGGCGGGGCCACGTCCGGCTCCTCCTCGACCTTGGTGTCGAAGAGCCGGAAGCCGCGGCGCAGGTAGTTGTCCATCGCGTGCTCGCCGTCCTTGCTGCAGGTGTGCAGCCAGACCCGCTTCGTCGGCGTCAGGCCCGGCCAGCGGTCCGCCAGGTCCCAGGCGCGCGCGGTGCCGTAGGACAGCAGGTGTCCGCCGATGCGTCGCCCGCGGAAGGCGGGAACCAGTCCGAAGTAGACGATCTCCACCACGCCGTCGTCCTGCGGCTCCAGTTCGACGTACCCGGCGGGCGTGCCCCGGTCGTAGGCCACCCAGGTCTCCACCCCGGGCCGGTCCAGGTACTCCCGCCACTGCGCGTAGGTCCAGCCGAGCCGGTCGGTCCAGCGGATGTCGCCGCCGACGGACGCGTACAGGAAACGGCTGAACTCGGGCGAGGGCACCTCGGCGCGGACGATGCGGATGTCGCCCTCTGGAGCGGCGGCCGGGAGCAGGTCGGTGGGTGCGCTCTGCTCCAGGGACCAGGTGGTCACGGGGATGTTCGTCATGCCGGACAGGGAATCATCCGGTCCGGCGCCCTGTCGATCGGCCCTAGGGCCTGTCCGGCGGATCATGCCGCAGACGCGGGGTCTGGCACGCACATCTGCCGCGTTGTCGTCGGTTGCCGACTCCCCCACGCTCGGCTTCGCTCGCGCGGGGGGACCCCCATCGCGTCGACGCCCTCCTCCGCCTTGCAGCTGCACGCACCAGACCCCGCTCACCTGCGTTCAACAGGGCGCCGCCGATTTCCTGCGACCTGACCCGCCGGACAGGCCCTAGTCCAGCGCCCGGTCGATCGTGTGCAGCGGCAGCGAGAACAGCACCCGCCCCGACTGCGACCAGACCTCGCCGGTCTCCTCCCAGTGGGACAGCGACTGCGCGGGGCCGCTCCAGCACTGATACGTCTCGTCGGTACCGCACCGCGCCGCCTGCGCGCCGCTCGGGTCCTGCCGCCACAGCGTCCCGTGCCCGTCGTGCTCACCGGCCGCGCGGGCCAGGTACCAGCGGTCGCGGTAGGAGAGCACGCCCCGGACGTCGGTGGCCTTCGTCTCGTAGGCCTCGTAGGGGCCGGTGGTCAGGAGTCCGGCGCCCGACGGGTCGTCACTGAGGGAGTAGCGCCACAGCCGGGTCGGCCGGTCGTCGTCCGCCGGTACCGACTCGCTCGCGACCAGGCTGTCCGGCGTGGTGCTGCGGTCGAGGGAGAGGCCGCCCATACGGGTACCGCCCGGCAGGCGGTACGAGCCGACGGCGGGCAGCACGTATCCGATGCCGTGTGCCGCCGGGCCGCCGGGTGTCCTGTCGGTCGCGGCGCCGGTGCCGGTGGTGGTGCGCTGGATGCGGTCCAGGTCGTACACGTACAGGGCGCGTCCCTCGTCGCCGGTGACCAGCAGCTTGTCCTGGTACCAGACCATGCCGGACAGCGGCGACAGGAGCGGGCGGTTGTCGCGCCCGTCGGCGGCGGGGACGGTGAGCAGCACCCAGGTGTAGGAGAGCCGGGCGGGGTCGTTCGCATCCACGACGGCGACCCGCGCGGCGCCCCTGTGGTCGCTCCAGCCGGAGAGGATCGCCCGGTTCGCGCCCCAGTGGCCGTCGTCGTCGGCGTCCCCGGAGGTGGTGACCGCTCCCGGCCGCCACCCCTCGGTGTCGTCCTCGGCCCAGCAGTGGGCGCGGGTGGCGGCGGGCGAGACGGGCAGCGCTCGGCGCTCGGCGCCGGTGCAGTCGGCGGCGGGACGCAGGGTGTGGTCGGCATCCGCGAGGACGGCGCCGACGCCGACGGTGCCGCCCGCCGCCGAGGCCGGCGACGGGAGCGGCTCCTCGTGGAGGCGCAGTGCCTCGAGCGAGACGTCGGAGGAGAGCGGTTTCAGGGCGCCCGGATCGGCGCTGACCGTGGCCTGGGAGGTGCTGATCAGGGTGGCGGCGCCGGTGAGCGCGAGGGCGGTCCCGGCCAGGAACGCCCGCAGCGCCCGGCCCTGCTTGCGTCGGCGGTGTCTGCCGCGATGCTTCATCCGTCCTCCCGAGGCGGGCCAACTGCGTCTGGTGATCCATGCGTTGGTCCAGGAGCAGGTGGGGTGACCCGTAGGGGATGCTACGGCAGGTCACCGGCGTCGCGGACGAAGACCCCGTAATTTCGCGGAAGATGCCACCTCGTGACCATACCGACGCACCCTCGGGTCAGGGCACGGTCGCCGCAGGTCAGGGCACGGTTGCCGACGCCCGGGCCCGGACCACCGCCGGTGCGGTCGAGTGTGGCAGCAGCTCGCGCGGGTCGGACGGCAGGATCACCTCGATCTCCACGCCCTCACGGAAACGGTACGGCCGGTGCTCCAGAAAGCTCCCGAGGTACCGCCGGACCCGCGACAGCTCGGCACGCACCGTCACCGTGCGGGCCGGATCGCCGAACATGTCCTGCGCGAGCTGCGCGGCGCTGCGGCCGGCCGGGTGCTGGGCCAGCAGGAACAGCAACTCGCTGTGCCGCGGGCTCAGTTCGTGCGTCCAGGAACCCGCGCTGCCGGAGACCGTCACCGACCAGCGGCGCGGCTGTCCCAGGTCCAGCACGATCCGGGTGGCCCCGGGCGGCACCGGCTCGTCGGCCGACTGCACCAGCCAGCCCTCGGCCAGCGGCTCCACCGTGCACAGCCCGAGCGCCGGCAACCACCGGCGGCCTGCCGACAGCGACTTGGGCAACCCGATCCGGCTGGTGTACGGCATCCCGGTCACCGTCGCGGTCCAGCCGTCCCGGTCCACCACCAGCGCACGGCCGGTCAGCCGGGCGAGCACCGGTGCGCCCACCGCGCGCAGCCGTTCCAGCGCACTCAGGTGCAGTTCACGCAGCCGCGCCTCGGCGAGCTTGGCCACCGAATCGACCCAGGCGAGGGTGGCGGGATGCATTGTCTCCAGCGGGCCGCTGACGTCCACCACGCCGATCAGCCGGCCGTCCCGCGGATCCGTGATGGGGGCGCCGGCGCAGGTCCACGAGGCGTGCGAGCGCACGAAGTGCTCCGCCGCGAACACCTGCACGGGCCGCCGTACCACCACCGGGGTGCCCACCCCGTTGGTGCCGACGACGTTCTCCCGCCAGTCGGCGCCGAGCAGGAACCCCAGTCCGTCCGCCTTGCGCAGCACCGCCGAACTGCCCTCCCGCCACAGCACCCGGCCCTCCGCGTCGGCGACCACCATGATGTGGTGAGCGGTGTCCGCGACCGACACCAGCCCCTCCCTGAGCACCGGCAGCACATGGCGCAGCGGGGACTCCTCGCGGCGCCGCCGGATCTCCTCCGGCGACAGCAGCCCGGATCTGAAGTCGTGCTCCGGGTCCACCCCGCTGCGCTGCATACGCCCCCAGGACTCCCCGATGACCGGCCGGGGAGCGAGGTGTGTGCGCTCTCCGGAGAGGGCGGCCTCGCGCATCTCGCTGAGCACCCGTGCCGCCCGCGCCGCGTCGACGGTGGCGAGCTGCGTCACGTTGATCGGCGACCGCGTCACTGAGTCCTCCCTGGATCGACCCCTGGTGTGCGACCGGTGTCGACCCCTGCGGGCCGCGGTTTCCGGTCGCGCCCTGATGGTCCGTCCCATACTGCCGCCCATTGGTGACGGAGGGGCACACTCCGGTCACCGAGATCGGAAAGTTGCAACCCCTTGCAACCCTGGTGAACAGCAGTACGGTGATTGAAACTTGAGCGACGTCGCCCGTGCGGCGCCCATGGCCTCAAGCAGGCCAGGTGGGCAGGGGTGGTGCCGTGTCGGCGCAGCACCACCCCTGCTGACGTGCTCGCACGTCCGAGTTCACGAAAGCGGTTGCGCCCGGGCCACCACCGACCTCAGGTCCAGGGTGTGCGGCAGCGTCCCGAACGCGCTGCCCCAGTCGCCGCCCAGCCGCGAGGCGCAGAACGCGTCGGCGACCTCCGGGGGCGCGTACCGCACGAGCAGCGAGCCCTGCAGCACCACCGCGAGCCGCTCGACGAGCCGTCGCGCCCGTGCCTCGATGCCCTCCAGGTCGGCGAGTTCCGTCAGCAGGTTCTTGATCGCGCCGTCCAGCCGGTGGTCCGCGCCGCGCGCCTTGCCGACCTCGGTCAGGCAGGCGTTCAGCGCGGCGGGCTCGCGCTGCAACGCCCGCAGCACATCCAGCGCCTGGACGTTGCCCGCGCCCTCCCAGATCGAGTTCAGCGGCGACTCGCGCACCAGCCGGGGCAGCCCCGACTCCTCCACGTACCCGTTGCCGCCCAGGCACTCGGCCGCCTCCACCGCCACCGGCGCACAGCGCTTGGTCACCCAGTACTTGGCGGCCGGCACCGCCAGCCGCAGAAACGCGCGCTCCTGCTCGCCTCCGTCGTCGTACGCGGCCGCGAGCCGCAGCGCGAGCGTCGTCGCCGCCTCCGACTCGAGCGCAAGATCGGCCAGAACGTTGCGCATCAGCGGTGCGTCGATCAGCTTTCCGCCGAAGGCCTCGCGGTACGTGCAGTGGTGGATCGCCTGCGCGACCGCCTGCCGCATCAGGCCGGCCGAGCCGAGCACACAGTCGAGCCGGGTCGCCGCCACCATCCCGATGATGGTCCGCACCCCGCGCCCCTCCTCGCCGACCCGGCGCGCCCAGGTCCCGTCGAACTCGACCTCGCTCGACGCGTTGGACCGGTTGCCCAGCTTGTCCTTCAGCCGCTGCAGGAGGAACGCGTTGCGGGTGCCGTCGGCGAGCACCCGCGGCACCAGGAAGCAGGTCAACCCGCCCGGCGCCTGGGCCAGTACCAGGAACCCGTCCGACATCGGCGCCGAGCAGAACCACTTGTGCCCCGTCAGCTCGTACGTCCCGTCCTGAGCAAGGGGCCGGGCGACGGTCGTGTTGGCGCGGACGTCGCTGCCGCCCTGCTTCTCCGTCATGCCCATCCCGAACAGCACCCCGGCCTTCTGGCCGGCGGGCCGCAGCTCACGGTCGTAGACCATGGACGTCAGGCGTGGCTCCCACTCGGCGGCCAGCTCGGGATCCGCGCGCAGGGCGGGCACCGCTGCGTGGGTCATCGACAGCGGGCAGCCGTTGCCCGCGTCGACCTGCGACCAGACCAGGAACCCGGCCGCCCGTCGCACATGCCCGCCGGGCCGCACCCAGGCCGCGGTCAGGCCCGCCGCGACGCCCTTGCCGAGCAGCCGGTGCCAGGCCGGATGGAAGTCGACCTCGTCGATCCGGTGGCCGTAGCGGTCATGGGTGCGCAGCCTCGGCGCGTGCTCGTTGGCCAACACCCCCCACTCCTGCACCTGCGCCGACCCGGCGGTCCGCCCGAGCGCCGCCAGCTCGCCGAGGCCCTCGTCGAGCAGGGCGGGGTCGAGGTGCCGTTCGACGGCGGCCACCAGGGCACGGTCGGCGGTGAAGACGTCGTAGCCGACGAGCGGCGGGGGCTGGTTGGTCACGGTGTGGGTGCTGCGTGCCATGTGTGCGAACCTACCGCGCGGTACGGGCGGGGTCACCCCGCGGACACGGCAGCCCTCGGCCCGCCGTCCCACCAGGGTGAACCGGGCCCCGCACGGCGGATACCTTTGGTTTGTGCAGCCAGCAAGTGAATCCCCCGCGCCGTCCGGCCGCCTCCACCGGGCGCGTGCCCTCTACCGGAACGTCTCCAAGCGCAGGACCGCCTGGCTGCTGCTCAAGGACACCGTCAACTCCTGCATCGAGTACCGCATTCTCGGTCTGGCCGCCGAGGCCGCGTTCTTCACCCTGCTGTCCGTGCCGCCGCTGCTGCTCAGCCTGATCGGCCTGCTCGGCTACGTCGACGACTGGACCGGCACCGACACGATCTCCAGCCTGGAGACCAACCTCCTGGAGGCCTCGCGCACCGTCCTGTCCGACAAGGGCGTGACCCAGATCGCGCAGCCGATCCTCGACGATGTGATGAAGGGCGGCCGTCCCGACGTCATCTCCATAGGCTTCCTGTTCGCCCTGTGGTCCGGATCCCGCGCGGTGAACGTCTTCATCGACACCATCACCGTCATGTACGGCCTCGACGGTGTCCGCGGGATCGTCAGGACCCGCCTGGTGGCGTTCCTGCTGTTCCTCGCGGCCCTGCTGATCGGCTCGGTCGCGCTGCCGCTGATGGTGGCCGGCCCGGACGCGGTGGTGCGGATCCTGCCGTGGTCGACGACGGTCGTGCAGGTCCTGTACTGGCCCGTGGTGATCGTGCTGTCCATCGCCTTCCTGACCACGCTCTACCACGTGTCGGTGCCGGTGCGCTCGCCCTGGGTGGAGGACGTCCCCGGCGCTCTGGTCGCCCTCGCCATGTGGGTGCTGGGCAGCTTCCTTCTGCGGATCTACCTGACGAACACCATCGAGGGCGCGACGATCTACGGCTCCCTCGCCGCCGCCGTCGCCGTGCTGCTGTGGATCGGCGTGTCCGCCTTCGCCGTCCTCGTCGGGGCCGCCGTCAACGCGGCCATCGACCGGGTCTGGCCCGCCGCCGCCACGGCCGCCGCCCGCGCCGCCAACGAGCGGATGCGGGAGGCCCAGGTCGCCGAGTACGTCGCCCGCGCGGCCGCGGCCCGCGAGAACGACCCGGACCCGGACGACCCCGACATGCCGTCCGAGTTCCCGGAGCGCTGGTCCCGCTTCCTCCCGCCGGAGGACGTGACCTCCCGCCTGCGCACGCAGGTCAAGAGCACGCACAAGGGGGGCGGGGAGACGCCGCCGCAGGAGTAGGGCTTCGGTGGGGGCTCAGGCCTTCCACGTCCCCGCCGCCGCGGCTTCGGCGGCGAACTCCGCGAAGTCGCGCGGCTCGCGCCCCAGCACCCGCTGGACGCCGTCCGAGAGATGCGCGTTCCGCCCGTCGAGCAGCGTCTCGAACACCTCCACGAGCAGCTCGACCTCCTCGTCCGGCACACCGAGTCCGGCCAGGTACTCGCCGTACGCGCGCGGCGGGACGGGCCTGTACGTCAGCTCGCGCCCGGTCGCCTTCGCGATCTCCGCGACCGCCTCCCCGAACGTCAGCAGCCGCGGCCCGGACACGTCGACCGCCTTCCCCACGTACCGGTCGCCCGCCAGCAGCACCGCCACCACCACGTCGGCGATGTCCCGCACATCGATGAACGGCTCACGCACCTCACCACCGGGGAACACCAGCTCCCCGCCCAGCCGCAACCCCTCCACCAGCGGCCCTTCGCTGAAGTTCTGCATGAACCACGCGGCCTGCACGACCGTCCAGTCCGCGGCCGACTCCCGCAGTGCCTCCTCGGTCGGCCGCGCCTGCTCCTCGCCGCGCGCCGACAGCAGCACCAGCCGCCGTACGCCGAGCGAGACCGCCTCGTGCGCGAGCAGCCCCACCGCCCGTGTGGCCGCCGCCGAACCGACGTCCCCGGGGTGCACGAGATACGCAGCGTCTGCGCCCCGCAGCGTCTGCGCCCACGTCGACCGGTCCGCCCAGTCGAAGCCCTGGGCGCGCGTGGCGGGCCGCACCGTCAGCCCGGCGGCCTGCGCGGCCCGGGCGACCCGGCTTCCCGTACGACCGGACGCACCGGTCACCACCACCGTCATGTCCGTTTTCCGTGTCATGAGTCCAGTGAACTGCCGCAGTGCGGTACGGGCCCATCGCTGAACGGCTCGTTCCCATACGTGCACGTCTACGCTGGCCGCATGGATGCACTCGCAGGTCTCCTGGAGGGTCCACGCGCACGTGGCGCCTTCATGATCCGGGCGTGCTTCGATCCGCCGTGGGCCGTCCGGGTGGAGGACCAGGCGCCGCTGACGGTGATGCTGATGGTGCGCGGCGACGCCTGGGTGGTCCCGGACACGGGGGAGCGGGTGCGGCTGCGGGCCGGTGACCTCGCCATCGCCCGCGGCCCCGACCCCTATACCTGCGCCGACGACCCCGGCACGCCGCCGCAGGCGCTGATCCTGCCGGGCGCCGAGTGCCGCTACCCCGACGGCACCTCCCTGCGCGGCTCCATGGACCTGGGCGTACGCACCTGGGGCGACCGGCTCGACGGCTCGGCGGTCATGCTGATCGGCACCTACCTCTGGCAGGGCGAGATCAGCGGTCGGCTGCTGGACGCGCTGCCGCCGTTGCTGTCCCTGCCGACGGACGTGTGGCGCTGCCCGCTCACGCCGCTGCTCATGGAGGAGATCGTGCGCGACGAACTGGGCCAGGAGGTCGTCCTGGACCGGCTGCTGGACCTGCTGGTCATCGCCGCGCTGCGGGCCTGGTTCTCCCGGCCCGAGGCCGAGGCCCCCGCCTGGTACCGGGCGTTGGCGGACCCGGTCGTGGGCCGGGTGCTGCGCCTCGTCCAGGACGACCCCGCCCACCCGTGGACCGTGGCGTCGCTCGCCGTCAAGGCCGGGGTGTCGCGGGCCGCGCTGGCCCGCCGCTTCACCGACCTGGTCGGTGAACCCCCCATGGCCTACCTCACCGGCTGGCGCCTCGCCCTCGCCGCCGACCGGCTGCGCGACTCCGACGACACCCTGGAGGCGATCGCCCGCCAGGTCGGCTACGGCAGCGCCTTCGCCCTGTCCAACGCCTTCAAACGGGTGTACGGGGTCAGCCCGCAGGAACACCGGACGCGGGGAGCGCAGATCGTCGGGGTCGCCGGACAGGCCCTGGGGGCGTCGTAGTCTGGCGTACGTGTACGCGGAACGGGCGTCCAGGGTGAGCGGCGCGGTGGTGTGGACGAACACGCCGACCGGGTCCGGTGCGGGGCGGGTCCTGCCCGACGGCTGCATGGACCTGCTCTGGAACGACGGCAGACTGCTCGTCGCCGGCCCGGACACACACGCGCACGTCACCGAGGGCACGGCCGGCCCCTGGGCGGGCGTCCGCTTCTACCCGGGCACCGCGCCCGCCCTCCTGGGGATGCCCGCGTACGAGGTCCGCGACCGGCGCGTCGAACTCGCCGACCTGTGGCCGGCCGCGCGGGTACGGCAGCTCACCGCGCGCGTGAACGCGGCCGCCGATCCGGCCGGCGGGCTGGAGGACGTGGCCCTGCGTCTCGCGGCCGACGCCGAGCCGCCCGACCCCCTGCTGTGGCAGGTCGTCACGGCCCTGGACGCGGGCCGCCCGGTCGCCGCCACGGCCGACGAACTCGGCGTCGGCGCACGCCGGTTGCACCGCCGCTCGCTGGCCGCGTTCGGCTACGGCCCGAAGACACTGGCCCGCGTACTGCGGCTGCAACGGGCGCTGACCCTGGCGAGGCAGGGCGTGCCCTTCGCGGACACGGCGACCCGGGCCGGATTCGCGGACCAGGCCCACCTGGCCCGGGACGTCAGGGAGTTGGCGGGAACGACGCTGGGCGAGCTACTCGCCGGCTGACGGCAGCGGCGCGAACAGGTCGACGCCGCCTCCGTCCGGGTCGTTCAGGACGGCGTAGCGCTGACCCCAGAAGGCGTCCCACGGCTTGAGCTCGCCCCGGTAGCCGGCACCCACCATCTCCTCGTACACCGCGTCGACCTCACCGGGCCCGTCACACAGCAGCGCGAGCGAGGCCCGGCCGCCCCCGACGGGCGGCTGCCACCCGGGATGGAAGGACCGCACACTCTCCTCACTGTCCAGCAACAGCCGCAGCCCACCGGGCAGTTCGGCCTCGGCATGCGGCTGCTCCTCGACCCCCTCGGGAAACGCGAACCCGAGACGACGGTAGAAGGCAACAGAGGCGGCCATGTCGGAGACGACCAGGCCGATGGCATCGAATCGTGGACTCATGGGGCCACCGTAGGCGGCACCGGGAGACCGGGTCTTGAACGAATCGGACAGGGCGGGACGGGGCTGAGTGCCTGACTGCGATGACGCGGACGGGGCGGCGTACGCCGACGCGGTGTCGGAGTACGCCGCCCCGGGGTGGGACGAGTTGCGGGAGGCGGCCCGCGCTGTCATGGCGGTTACTTCGGGCCGCGGTTGAACAACGCCATCGACCAGCGGTAGCCGAGTGCGGACAGGCCGACGCACCAGACGATCGCGATCCACCAGTTGTTGCCGATCTCGGTGCCGAGCAGCAGGCCGCGCAGGGTCTCGATGGCCGGCGTGAACGGCTGGTACTCGGCGATCGGCTGGAACCAGCCCGGCATCGTGTCGGCCGGGATGAAGGCGCTCGAGATGAGCGGGAGGAGGATCAGCGGCATCGCCATGTTGCTGGCCGCCTCGGCGTTCGGGCTGGCCATGCCCATCCCGACGGCGATCCAGGTGAGTGCCAGGGCGAAGAGCGCGAGCAGCCCGAACGCCGCCAGCCACTCCAGGGCCGTGGCGCCGGTGGACCGGAAGCCGATGGCCACGGCGACGGCACCGACGAGGACCAGGCTGGCGAGCACCTGCAGCACGCTGCCGACGACGTGCCCGATGATCACAGAGCCGCGGTGGATCGCCATCGTGCGGAAGCGGGCGATGAGGCCCTCGGCCATATCGGTGGAGACGGACACCGCGGCCCCGATCACGGTGCTGCCGATGGTCATCATCAGGATGCCCGGGACGATATAGGCGATGTACTCGGAGCGATCGGCGCCGCCGCCACCGATGCCCGCGCTCATCACGTCGCCGAAGATGTAGACGAAGAGCAGCAGCAGCATGACCGGCGTCAGCAGCAGGTTCAGGGTCAGGGACGGGTAGCGCCGCGCGTGCAGGAGGTTGCGGCGCAGCATCGTGGACCAGTCGCGTGCGGCGAGGGAGAGGGAGCTCATCGGACAGTCTCCTTGGGCTCGTTGGGCTGGCTCGGCACGGTGGAGCCGGTGAGGGCGAAGAACACGTCGTCGAGATCGGGGGTGTGCACGGTCAGCTCGTCCGCCTCGATGCCGGCCGAGTCCAGCCGGTCGAGGATGGAGCGCAGCTCGCGCTGGGTGCCGTCGCTGGGGATCTGCAGCGCCAGCGCCTCGTCGTCCCTGGTGACCTCGCGCAGCGCGGAGGCGGCGGACTGGTAGGCGGCCGTGTCGGAGAAGCGGAGCCGGACGTGCCCGCCCGGGATGAGCCGCTTGAGCTCCTCGGCGGTGCCCTCGGCGACGATCCTGCCGTCGTTGAGCACGGCGATGCGGTCGGCGAGTTCGTCGGCCTCCTCCAGGTACTGGGTGGTGAGGAAGACGGTGACGCCGTCGGAGACGAGTTCGCGGATGATCTGCCACATGTTGTGGCGGCTGCGGGGGTCGAGGCCGGTGGTGGGCTCGTCGAGGAAGATGATCCGCGGGTTGCCGACCAGGGTCATGGCGATGTCGAGGCGGCGCTTCATGCCGCCGGAGTAGGTGGAGGCGGGCTTCTTCGCGGCGTCGACGAGGTCGAAGCGCTCCAGCAGTTCGGCGGCGGTGCGCTGCCCCTCGTGCTTGGACAGGTGGTGCAGGTCCGCCATGAGGAGCATGTTCTCCTCGCCGGTGATCAGGCCGTCGACGGCGGAGAACTGCCCGGTGACGCCGATCGCGGCACGCACCGCCTGCGGGTCGGCGGCCAGGTCGTGGCCGCCGACGTGCAGCTCGCCGGCGTCGGCGGTGATGAGGGTGGAGAGGATCTTGACGGCGGTGGTCTTTCCGGCGCCGTTCGGGCCGAGCAGAGAGAAGATCGTTCCTTCGGGGACGGCCAGGTCGACACCGTCCAGCACGATCTTGTCACCGTAGGACTTGCGCAGCCCGTGCGCCGCGATGGCCAGGTTGGTCATGAGGGGAGCTCCTTGAGGCTCAGAGGCTGCGGGCGGTGATGTCGCCGTAGGCGGTGGTCGCGTGGATGTCGAGTTCGGCGGTGCCGTCGTTCTTGAGGGCGTTGCTGACGCGGCCGTAGTCGGTGCCGGCGTCCAGGGCGGCCGAGACGCCGGCGGCGGCGCCGACCGAAATGTCGCCGGACTGGGTGCGGAGCACGACCGTGCCGCGCACGGCCTCGGCGATGCGGATGTCGCCCCTTGTGGTGCTGATCTCCGCGGGGCCGCCCAGCCGGCCGACCTCGACGTCGCCGTCGAGCGCGGTGAGGCGGACGCTCGCGGCCTCGTCGATCTTGATCTGGCGGTATGCGCCGTCGAAGACGACGTCGCCGAGGCGTCCGACGCCGCGGAGTTCGGCGCCGGCGGTCTTGGCCTCGATGCGGGAGCCGGCGGGCAGCTGGATGGTGACCTCGACGGCTCCGGAGGGGCCGAAGGCCTGGTTCTTGGCCGGTGCGGCCTCGAGCCGCAGGACGCCGTCGGCGTAGGCGACGGTGGTCTGCTCAGCGGTCTTGGTGTCGCGGCTCTTGGAGGGGTTGGCGGGCAGGACCTCGACGGTGGTGTCGGCGCGGTCTGCGGCGATGAACCGGATGCGTCCGGCGGGGATGTCCAGGACGGCGGAGATCGGGGCGGGGGTGTCGAACTTCTGCATCGTGGGCTCCTGCGACTCGTTGTTTCGGACGATGGAAAAGCTACGTTGCGTTCAATGTTCTGGCAACAAGCTTGTTGCGTGAAATTGCCGTCAGTGCAGGTAAATAGCGAGAAGGTGTTGCAATGGCCTTGAGGGTAATGCAACGGTCCTCGACCTTGGTCGTTGCAATAAATTGAGGCTGAACGCTATGGTGGAGGCACGCAAGGAGTACGAAGGAGACCGCGGTGCCCGGAGGCAGACTCACCCAGCAGGAACGCCAGCAGATCGCGCTGGGACTGGCCGACGGCCTCGCCTACGCCGAGATCGCCCGACGCCTGGACCGCCCGACCTCGACCGTCACCCGCGAGGTGATGCGCAACGGCGGCCCCACCGCCTACCGCGCCGACCTGGCCCACCGCGCCACCGAACGCCGCGCCCAGCGGCGCAGGCAGGCCGCACCCCGGGGGGCGGCGGCGCCCGAGCAGGCCTACGGACGCGACGCCGAGGCCGTACGCGAGTACGAGGAGACGTTCACCACCGTCATGATGGCTTCGGGCATGCCGAAGATGATGTCCCGGGTCATGACCTGCCTCACCCTCACCGACACCGGCAGCCTCACCGCGTCCGAACTCGTTCAGCGCCTCCAGGTCAGCCCGGCGTCCATCTCCAAAGCGATCACATTCCTGGAGAGCCAGGGCATGGTCCGCCGGGAACGCGACGAACGCCGCCGCGAGCGCTATGTCGTCGACGACGACGTCTGGTACCAGGCGATGATCGCCAGCGCCCGGTCCCTCACCCAGGTCATCGAGACCGCACGGCAGGGCGTCGGCATCCTCGGCCGCGACACCCCGGCCGCCGCCCGCCTCGAGAACACCGCCCGCTTCCTCGACTTCGTCAGCGAGAGCACCATCCGGGCCGCGGAGCAGGCCCGTGAGATCCTCCACACGAAAACCGAAACGACTTCAGGCGGCACTGCCGAGCCACGTTCAGATCGCGGCTAGAGCGTCAACCACCGCGCCGGTCCCCGACCCTTCTGAGTGCCGGTAATCCACTTGCTCGCCCCCGTCTGTCTCCCTACCGTCGCCGCATGGTTGACGCGATCTTCGGGCACCCGCGACTGGCCGCGATCTACGACGTGCTCGACTCCGACCGCAGCGACCTCGACGCCTACCTCGGCATCACCGGGGAGTTCGCCGCACGCCGGGTGCTGGACATCGGCTGCGGAACGGGCGTTTTCGCGCTGCTGCTGGCCGACCACGGCATCGAGGTCGTCGGCGTCGATCCCGCGCAAGCGTCCCTGGACGTCGCCCGCGCGAAACCGGGCGGCGACCGCGTCCGCTGGATCCACGGCGATGCGACCGCGCTTCCACCGCTCCAGGCGGACCTCGCGACGATGACCGGCAACGTCGCCCAGGCCATCGCCGACCCGCAGGCGTGGCGGGCAACCCTGCGGGCGGCCCACGCCGCCCTGCAACCGGGCGGACACCTGGTCTTCGAGACCCGCGACCCGGCCCGCCGCGCCTGGGAGGAGTGGAACCTGGACGCCACCCACCGCGTCACGGACGTCCCCGGCGTCGGTGCGGTCGAGAACTGGGTCGAAGTGACCGACGTCGACGGGCCGTTGGTGACCTTCCGCTGGACCTTCGTGTTCGCGACGGACGGCGCACGCCTGACCTCGGACTCCACCCTGCGGTTCCGCTCACGCGAGGAGGCGGAGGCGGATCTTCTCGACGCGGGGTTCACGGTGGACGACATCCGGGATGCTCCCGACAGACCCGGGCGGGAGTTCGTGTTCGTGGCGCGCAAGCCAGTACGTGGCCCGCTGCATCATCCGCTGGTGAATGCTGACGCCTACGGTGTGAGGGGCACCGTCCTGCATCCGACCAGCAAGGAGCACCAGGCTGTGAAGGTCGAAATCCAGCCGGACGTACGCGACACCGCCGCCCGGTTGGGGGCCGGCGTTCCCTACGCGCTGAAGGCCCTGGCCGGCCAGCTGGCCGACGACCCCGACATGGGCCGGCCCTCGGGGCTGCCCGGCATCCTGACCGTGACGGTCGACGGCGACATGTTCGAGGACTGCCCCGACCTGTCCGTCGGCTACATCCGCGAGCCGGACCGGATCGAGCTCCGGTTTCTGAGAGCGGCCCCCTCCACGGACGCCCAGGAGCAGGAGCAGGGCCGAGACCGGGACCAGCCTGCCGACCCTGCCGCCGCCGCGGTCACCGTACGGCAGATCGCCGACGCCTGGCACCGCATCACCCGCTGGCTCCAGCACAACGCCCCCGACTCCCACGCCGCGCTCCGCGCCGGCGCCGGCCCCGCTGCCATCGCCGCCCTGGAAGGCGACCTCGGCGTTCAGATACCCGTCGAGCTGCGCGTCCTGTGGATGCTGACGGCGGGCGACGACGGGGTGAACGGCTGGGGCTCGGGATGCCTTCCAGGCAATGAGGCTCTGATGCCCCTGGACGCCGTGGCCGCCGTCTACCGGCGGAAGATGGACGCCCAGGCCCGCGAGGACGCACTCAACGCCGACCGCTCCGAGAACGAGCGGATCACCGTGTGGAAGGGAACCTGGATTCCGGTTGTTGCCTTGGGCCCGGCTGACAGCACCTCGGGCCTGTACCTGGACGCCGCGACCGGCTACCTGGGCCGCTGGTCCCGCTACAACGAAGCCCCCGGCGAAGTACTCGACACGCTGGTCACCTACCTGGAAGAAGCTGCCGACATGCTCGACGCCCCGGCCCTGGCCACGCGGGACAAGCCCGGCCTGATCGGCGGGGCCCTGGTGTGGCGCGAAAGGATCAGCCCCGCGCAGGAAGACCAGTGGCGGCCTCTGACCGGATGACCAGCTTGGCCCGGAACGGCGTCGGCCTGACCCTCTACCAAGTTGTCTGCGAGATGCAGTTACTCCTCGCCGTCTGGACCGGCGTCTGCCCCACCTGTCACCGCGACATTCCCACGGCGATACCAACCTGGCCGGTCCGCTTCTCGGCACATTGACAGGGGTCTGTCGACATGTTGCTATGAGGCGCTGCTCAGCCGGACCTGCGTCGCGTCGCAGGCCGCTCGGGCACTGGATCGACGGCTACTTGACCGGGGCGGCGCCCCTGAACCCAGAGCGAGGACCCATGCCGCAGCGCGCCGCGACCATCGTCGGCGGCGGGATCGGCGGGCTCGCGGCGGCCATCGCCCTGCACCGCCGGGGCTGGCGCGTCGAAGTGCTGGAACGGGCCCCGGAGTTCACTGAGATCGGCGCCGGCATCTCCCTGTGGCCGAACGCGCTGCACGCGCTCGAGGTGCTCGGCCTGGCCGACGCCGTCCGGGCACTCGGCGCCGTCGAGGCCGGAGGCGGCGCACGCGACCGTCGGGGCCGCTGGCTGTCCCGTACGGACAACACGGAGCTGACGCGCCGCTTCGGCCATCCCCTGGTGCTCCTGCACCGCGCCGACCTGTTGCGGGCGCTCACCGAGGCGCTGCCCGCCGACAGCCTGCGGCCCGGCAGCGAGGTGTCCGCGGTCCGCGACGACGGCCACTGTCTGGTCGTCGAGCACTGTAGGGGCGAGTCCCGGCCCGACCTCGTGGTCGGCGCCGACGGGCTGCGCAGTGCGGTCCGCCGGACCCTGTGGCCAGACGCGGCCGGCCCCCGGTACGCCGGTTACACCGCCTGGCGCATGGTCACCGAGCCTCTCGCCGAGCCGCCCTACGAGGGCGCAGCGATCTGGGGCCGCGGGGCGAGATTCGGCTACACGGCGCTGCCGGGCGGGCGGATGTACTGCTTCGCGACCGCATCGTTGCCGGCGGGAACGGCCTCCGGCTCGTCCGAATACGCCGAACTGCTGCGCCGGTTCGGGTCCTGGCCGGTTCCCGTCCCCGCCCTGCTGGCCGCCGTCCCCGCGGACGCGGTGCTCCGACACGACCTGTACGACCTGCCGCCGCTGCCCTCCTTCGTCCGCGGCCGGGTCGCGCTGCTGGGCGACGCGGCCCATGCCATGACCCCCAATCTGGGCCAGGGAGCGTGCCAGGCTCTGGAGGACGCGGTCACTCTCGCCCACTGCCTCGACGGCACCCCGGACGTGGCCGCCGCGCTCCGCTCGTACGACCTGCTGCGCCGACCGAGGACCCAGGCCATCACGCGCCGCTCCCGCCGGCTCGGCGCCGTCGGCCAGTTGTCGTGGCCGCCCGCAGTGCTGCTGCGCGACACGGCCGCCCGGCTGATGCCGGCGCGGGCGACGCTGCGTTCCATGACGCCGGTGCTCGACTGGACCGCCCCCGGTGACCCGGCGACCGCGACGGAGAGCAAGAGCCACTGATGCCGGACTGGACGTATCACCCGCTGCGCGGTGCGGCCGCTGCCGTCCTCGGCCGACGCCGTTCGCAGCGAACCGCACTGCGGCTGCTGGCCTCGATCGGCTCCCGTCCCGTCGGCGCGCGGCTGATCGCCCGGGCGTTCGGCCACCGCCATCCGCCGGAGCGGCTCGCCGGCGAGATCGCCGGCGTGCCCGTGACCGTCCGCCTCGGCATATCCGTCCCGCCCTCGCTCGCCCGCGAAGCGGTACGCGCCATGCCCCCGCTCGGGGCCGGTGTCGTCGAGGTGGCGCCCGTCTCGGCCGCCGACACGGAGACCGTACGCGAGGCCGCCGCCGGCCGCTCGATCCCGTTGGTCGTCCGCGCCTGCGACCCGGAGGCCGAGGCCGCCCTCAAGCCCCATGTCGACGGGTTCACCAGCAGCGGCGACCCGCACGTGGTCCATGTGTCCGACCCGTCGGTCACCGCCGCGGCCGCCGCGCTCGAGGAGCCGGGCGCCGTCGTGCTCGCGCGGCCCGGGGTGCTCGTCTCGGCCGGACCCGGCTGGTTCGCACGGGTCACCGAGGCAGCCACGCCCACCGCGCCCGCTCCGGTGCTACGGGACGTCGGCCGCGATCCCCGCCGCTGGCCCGCCTGGTGGTGGGCGCTGCTCGTCGGGCTCGGTATGACGGGCGCCGGACTCGGCGCCGCGGCGATCACGCTCGGGCCGGTGCTGCTCTGGTACGACCGTGACTACCTCGGTATGACGCTGCACGAACTGCATGCCGCCAACCACCACCTGGTGCACTTCCTCCAGCACGACCGGATCACCATGGCCGGCACGATGGTGGCGATCGGCGCCCTCTACACCGGCCTCGCCGTGGGCGGGATCAGACGCGGCTGGCCCTGGGCCCGCGAGGTGTATCTGCTCTCGGGGGCGATCGGCTTCCCCACCTTGTTCTACTTCCTGGCCACCGGCTTCGTGGAACCCCTGCACACGGCCACCGCCATCGTGCTGTTCCCGATGTTCGTGGCCGGGGTCCGTCGGACCCCGCACGCCCCGCGCTGGCGCCTGGCGCCCGAGGGGCCGGAGCCGGAGCGCCGACGGGCGCTGGTCGGCCAGTTGCTTCTGATCATCACGGGAGCGGGGCTGTTCGTCGGCGGAGCGGTGATCTCAGCGGTCGGTCTGACCGGAGTCTTCGTGCCGACCGACCTGGCGTTCCTGGGTACCAGCACGCAGACGCTGGAATCCGTGAATCCCCGGCTTGTGCCGTTCGTCGCCCACGACCGGGCGGGGTTCGGCGGCGCCCTGATGGCCGCCGCGGTGGCGATCACTCTGCTCAGCGCGTGGGGCTGGCGGCGGGGTGAGGCCTGGGTGTTCCGGACCCTGGCCGCGGCGGCGGCCGCAGGCTTCCTGCCGGCTGTCGTGGTGCACGGCGCGATCCACTACACCGACTTCATCCACCTCGCGCCGGTCTACTTCGGCATCGCCATGACCGGCACCGGCCTGCTGCTCGCGCGTCCGTACCTCTGCGCCAAGGCGCCGGCGAGGCCGAAGGACTGACAGGCCGCCCCGGCGAGCGCTCCACCGGGACAGGCATATGGCGGCTGCCGTCGTACAAGCCGCCGCTGCTGGGGCGACGGCAGCCGTCATGCGCCTGCCGATGTGGTCGTGCTTTTCCGGGTGTACCGCAAGTTCGACGCCGGCATCTTCGATACAGCTTGCAGGGTCGCCTCCGCCTGGCCCCGTCCCCTCAGTCGAACCGCACCGGCCCCCGCGGTGTGTCCACCGTGAAGGACAGACCCACCGGGCCCTTGGTGAGGGCGAGTTCCGTGTCCAGGGCAGTCAGGAGGGGGCGGAGCTCGGCCGGGTCGGGGGTGGTGGCCGAGAGGGTCAGCAGGGGAGTGGTGGGAAGGTCCGACGCCGTGGGATGGGGTGAGGCGCCCCAGTCGATGAGGAAGGGGACCAGACCGGAGGGGTGGGCGGACGCGCCGTCCGTCAGGCGCCATTGCAGGAGCGTGCCGTCGGGGGTGCGGCGGCTCATCGGGAGCGGCGGGCCGGGGTCGTAGCCCCGGGCACGGGCGGCCGCGATCGCCGCGTCGAGGTCGGGAGGGCTGATCGCCCAGGTGAGTGTGCGCGGTCCCGGCAACTCGTCGACGCCGAAGGGGCGCGGCCCGTCGGGCGTGGACTGTTCCGGGTCGGGCCCGATGATCTCCAGGTAAGCGGTTCCGCCCAGACCGACCAGATAGTTGCGGGTCCCGAGGCCGACGTGCGTGCCGCCGACCGCCGGTGCCACACCGGTGCGCCGGGTGAAGTCGGCAACCGCCGCCGCCAGATCGGGCGTTGCGAGGACGAGATGGTCCAGGTGTGCCGGAATCGTGTTCATCGTCACCGAGGCTACGCAATCCCCGCTCAACTGTGGAACACCTGTGCGGCAGGATGGACGCATGATGCGTTCCGTACGTGCGCTGCCCCTGGCGGCCCTGCTGATCCCCGTGCTCCTCACCGGCTGCGGCACCGAGAAGGAGCCCGCCGACCCGGCGGAAATCGCCGCCCGCGCCTCGGCGTTGGGCATCGCACCGGAACACGTCTACGTCACCGAGGCGGACGGCTTCACCCTCGCCCAGCAGTCCGTCGGCGTGCACGGCGGCGACGGCTTCTCCGCCGTGTACGTGTCACAGCAGGCCGGCGCCCAGATCCAGCTCACCGTCGACCGGGGCACCGTCAACTCCGCCAACTGCCCCGACTGCGCGCGCGACGGCGACGCCTGGTTCCGCAGCGCCGGGGAACAGCGTGAGTACGCCGTACCGAAGGACGGCCACGTGCTGCGGGTCAGCGGCGGTCTCGGCGTCTCCCGTGACGTGTTGCGGGAGGCCGCCCTCGGCGCCCACCACCCGTCCGCCGCCGAACTCGACACCCTCCTGCCGGCCGCCCCCGACGCTGCCGAGCCGGTGGAACGCGGCGATCTGCCCCCGGCGGGCGACGGCGCGCCCAACAACGACGTGGGAGCGAGCGGCTGACCGAACCGACTCAACAACTGGCGTTGTCGGCAAGCTTCAGGAAGGCGGTCCAGGCGGAGGGGGCGACGGTGAGGTGGGGGGTGGCGGGGGTCCCCGCCGCCCGCGCGTTCACGCGCGAGGCGCTCGTCGACTGGGGTGTGCGGGAACGGGCGTACGACATCGTGCTGTGCGTCAGCGAACTCGCCACCAACGCCCTCATGCACGGCGTACCGCCCGGCCGCGGCTTCCTGCTCCGGCTGTCGTACGTCGACGGGGTGCGTGTCGAGGTCCACGACAGCGGGGACGGCGTGCCTCACGCGGACGCGCGGGAGCCCGGCGAGGGCGGGCGCGGGCTGCTGCTGGTGTCGGAGCTGGCGGACAAGTGGGGCGTGGGGGAGCGGGATCCGGGGAAGCTCGTGTGGTGCGAGTTCGCCGATCGGTAAGCCCGGGGCATTGCGACCGGCGTCATGCGCGGACCCTCCAGGTGCGGATCACACAGTTGCCCGAGCCGATGGCCGACATCCAGACGTCGGACCTGGTGCCGCTGCCGGCCGAGCGCGGCATTCACCTGTCCCCTGCCTGTCCAGGTGGCAGCAACGCATCGCCGGAGTGATGCTGGGAGGCCGAAGCGAGTGAGGGAGGAGCGGTGGGCAACCTGGTCGTCGTCGGAGTGGACGGCTCGTCGTCGAGTCTTGCCGCGGCGGAAGCGGCGGCCCGGGAGGCCCGGCGGCGTCGGGCGGAGCTGCGTGTGGTGTACGCCTTCAGCTGGCCGGTCAGGCCCATGTATGCACCGCTGGACCCGTCGCCGTTCAATCGCCTGGTGCACGATGCCGCGCAGCGTGCCCGGAGCGTGGCGCCCGAGGTGGAGGTCACCGAGGCCGTGGTGACCGGTGACGCGGTGGCGGTGTTGGAGGCTGAATCGCGTGCCGCGGACCTGGTGGTGGTCGGCTCCCGGGGTATGGGGGGCTTCATCGGCATGCTGCTGGGTTCAACGGCGGTGTCCCTCGCCGCCCACAGCCAGTGTCCGGTGCTGGTGATCCGCGAGGAACCGGCCGACGCCGGGCCGATCGTGCTGGGTGTCGACGGCTCCCCTGGTGGTGAGAAGGCGGTCGACTTCGCCTTCGCGGAGGCGGCGCTGCGGGGAGCTGAGATCGTCGCCGTGCACGCTTGGCTGCCGGACTATGCGCCGGTCGGTACGGGCGTCGAGAGCGCGGAGCGTCTGCTCGCCCAGGCGCTCGCCGGCCGTACGGAGAGGTATCCGGACGTCACCGTCAGACATGAAGCGGCGAGCGGCGAAACCCGCGAGGTGTTGATCGAGGCGAGCAGGACCGCGCAGCTCGTGGTCGTCGGAGCCAGGGGGCGCGGCGGTTTTGCCGGGTTGCTCTTGGGGTCGGTGAGCCAGGCGGTGCTGCACCACGCGCACTGCCCCGTCGCCGTCGTCCGCGGCAGGACATGACCAGAGCTGCGTGGTGAGGGTCGCCCGTCGCTGAGGTCCCGCCGTCAGACGAAGACGATGTTGGATGCCGCCGGGACCGACAGGGAACCAGCGCGGTGGGGGATGCGTGTCGTGGAGTCGACGTCCAGCCATGTGACGTCGCCTGAGCGCTCGTTCGCCGCATACAGGCGCGTGCCCGACGGGTGCAGGACCAGATCGCGCGGCCACCGACCCCCGCACGGCACCGACGCGACGAGGTCCGCCTGCTCGCCGCCCGCGTCGAGGGTCAGGACGGCGATGGTGTCGGTGCCCCGTACCGCCGCCCACATGTGGCGGCCGTCGTGTGAGACGACCGGTGCCGAGGGAGAGACGGCATGGGGGGTCCCGTCCGGGAACAGCGATGTCGCCCCCACCGGCTCGAGCACCCCGGCGGCGGCGTCCCATCGGCACACGGTGAGGGTGGGCTCGAGCTCGCCGAGGACGTACGCGTGATCTCCGGCCGGGTGGAAGGCGAGGTGACGCGGACCGGTGCCGGGCCGCAGTGCGGTCTCCCTGTGCAGCGCCAGCTTGCCCGCTGGTACGTCCAGGGAGCAGATCCGCACCGAGTCGGTGCCGAGGTCGACGCTGAGCACCCAGCGTCCCGAGGGATCGGGAAGCACCTGGTGCGCGTGCGGGCCCGCCTGGCGGGCGGGGTCCGGGCCTGTGCCCTCGTGGCGCAGCACGTCGCTGGCGGGCTGTGGGGTGCCGTCGGCGGCGAGCGGCAGCACGGTGACGCTGCCGGATTCGTAATTGGCGGTCAGCAGGTGCCCGCGAGCGACCGCAAGATGGGTGGGTGACTCCCCGTGCACGGCCACGGGTGCGCACATCGGGCGGGGCACCGGACCGGCGATGTCGTAGGCGGCGACCGCTCCCTGTGCCGTCTCGGAGACGGCGTAGAGGACCGGGCCCACCCCCGTGTGCTCGACGGCGAGATACGACGGGTCGGCCACGGCATCGACGACGCCGGTCTCGGTCAGCGCTCCGGTCGCCGGATCCACGGTGGCCGCCATGATTCCGCGCCCGCCCGCCGAGGTGAACGACCCGATGAAGGCTCGCCCTGTGCCCTTGTCACCCACAGCGTCCTCCGCCCTTGCTCGCACGCGAAACCGACGCTAGCCGGTGTCGCCGGTGCGGCATCACGCGATGCGGCGTGTGGGCGGCAGGTTCAGCAACATGGCCGTGGGGGATGCGGAGGTGGTTTGCGCCTTGGTCGGGTCGCGAGTCGGCTCGGGCCTTGGGACAGTTGTAAGAGTGAGCGGCTGATACGGGCCGCCGGATGCCGGGGGCCGATTCGGGCGTGCATGGCGTTGTTGCGGCAGCGGTGCGCCAGGAAGAGGGGCAGACAGGTGAAGGCATTCGTGATGAAGGAGATCGGGCGTGTGGGCTTCATGGAGAAGCCCGTTCCGCAGCCGGATCCGGGCGATGCCGTCGTACAGACGACCAGGGCCCTGATCTGCACGTCCGATTCCCACACCGTCCAAGGTGGCATCGGTCCGCGGGAGAACCTGACGCTGGGCCACGAAGCGGTGGGCATCGTGCATGCCGTGGGAGGCGAGGTGAAGGACTTCCGGCCCGGCGACCGTGTGCTGGTCGGTGCCATCACCCCCGACTGGGGTGACCTGGCCTCGCAGAACGGGTATCCGTCGCAGTCCGGAGCGCCGCTCGGGGGGTTCAAGTTCGCAAATTCCAAGGACGGGGTCTTTGCCGATTACTTCCACGTGAACGAGGCCGACGCCAATCTCGCGAAAATCCCCGACGCCATCAGTGATGAAATGGCGGTCTACTGCGCCGACATGCTGTCGACCGGCTTCATGGGGGCGGAGAAGGGGAACATCCCGATCGGCGGAACCGTGGCTGTTCTTGCCCAGGGGCCGGTGGGTCTGATGGCGACCGCAGGGGCCAGGCTCCGCGGTGCCGGCCTTGTCATCGGGGTCGAATCGGTTCCCGACCGGCAGAAACTCGCGCGCACGTACGGTGCCGGCGAGATCGTCGACTTCACCAGCGAGGACGTTGTCGAGCGGATCCTTGACCTGACGCGGGGCGAGGGAGTCGACACCGCCATCGAGGCGCTGGGCGCGGATGTGACGTTCCAGACCGCAGTCAAGATCACCAAGCCCGGGGGCACGGTCTCCGTCATCGGATATTTCGGCGAGGGAGAGTTCGTGCGCATTCCCCGCGTCGAATGGGGTGTCGGCATGGCCGACAAGACGATCGCGACGGGACTGTGCCCTGGCGGCAGGCTGCGCATGGAGCGACTGCTGCGGGTGCTGGAAGCACAGCTTGTCGACCCCTCGCACATGACGACCCATGAGTTTCGCTTCGACGACATGGAGCGGGCTTTCGAAGTTTCCGACAAGAAGCTCGACAACGTCGTGAAAGTAATGATCACCTTCTAGCCGGGTGTTCCGGTAGCCGACTGACGGCGCTGCGGGAAGAGAGACGGCATGCACGATCCCGACCCCCCCTTCCGGCCGGTTCACAGGCGGGAGGGATACCTGCCGCTGGAGGATCTCGGCCTCATCGGGGACGGTGCGACGGCTGCGCTGGTCGGCCTGGACGGATCCATTCCGTGGATGTGCCTTCCTCGATTCGACGACGAACCACTGTTCTGCGGATTGCTGGATCACGCACGCGGCGGGCATTTCACCCTGGCCCCGGAGGACCTGGTCGAGGCGCGGCAGCGTTACGAACCCGACACCGGCATCCTGACGACCGAGTTGCGCAGCACCACCGGCCTGGTCCGCGTCACCGATGCGCTGGCCCTGCGCTCCGGGGCCGACCTCACCGACGACGCCCCTGCCGACCGGGCCGAGCTCGTCCGTACGGCTGTGGTCCTGGACGGGAGGGTACGCCTGCGGATGGACCTCGAGCCCCGGGGCGGCGGGCAGGCGCAGGCCTTGTTCAGCGGGCTGGAGGTACGACCGTCCCGGCGGCCGGACCTGCGTCTGCACCTGCGCTCCAACCGTCCCCTGACCGCTCTGCACGGCACCCATGACCTCCGGCAGGGCGAACGCCTCGATCTCGTGCTGTCCTGGGGGCGCTTCCATCGCCACCACCGGTTCGACGTGGACGCGATGCTGCGGGGCACCGCCGACGCGTGGCGCCGCTGGATGCAGCACTTCGAGTACGACGGTCCCGAGGAACCGCTGGTCCGACGCGCGGCCATCACACTGAAACTGTGCGACGACTGGGACAACGGGTCGCTCGTCGCGGCCCCCACCTCCTCCCTGCCTGCACCGATCGGCGGGATCCGCAACTGGGATTACCGCTATGCCTGGATCCGGGACGCCGCGTTCGCCGTGTTCGCGCTGCGCCGCATCGGCTTCGGTGGTGAGGCCGACGCCTTCCTGGGATGGGTTCTCGACGCCTTCGAGTACAGCCGGCGCCCACGGATCATGTACGCCCTCGGCGGCAGCCCGGTGCCGGACGAGGTGGAGGACACCGAACTGGAGGGCTACCAGCGCTCCGCCCCGGTGCGCTGGGGCAACGGAGCGGCCGACCAGCGTCAGCACGACGTCTACGGCGAGATCCTGGACTGCGCCGACCAGTGGCTTCGCTCCGGCGGGGACATCCAGCCGGCGCTGTGGGCCAACCTGGCCAAGCTGGCCGATGCAGCTCAACAGGCGTGGCGACAGCCGGATCAGGGGATCTGGGAGGTGCGCAGCGAAGGCCGAGTGTTCACGTACTCGGCCGGGATGTGCCAGGTGGCCCTGGACCGGGCTGCGACGATCGGCGAGAGGCACGGCCTGCCCGGAGACGTCGCCAAGTGGCGAGGCTCGGCCGACGAGCTGCGCCGGCTCATCCTCGACAGGGCCTGGGATGAGGAGGCACAGACCCTGAGCGTGCATCTCGACGGCGGCGGCGCTGTCGACGCCAGCCTGCTCGCGCTTCCGCTGCGCCAGGTCGTCCCGGCCGATCACCCGCGGATGGTGGCCACCGCCAGGGCCGTAGCCGAACGCCTGTCGGCCGGAGACGGCCTGCTCTACCGCTATCTGCACAAGGAGTCACCCGATGGCCTGGCCGGCGACGAGGGCGCCTTCGTGCTGTGCAGCTTCTGGCTCGTCGACAATCTCATCGGCCAGGGCAGGATCGACGAGGCGGAGGAGCTGTACGCCTCGCTGTGCGCCCGCGCGAGCCCCCTGGGACTGCTGTCGGAGCAGATCGACCCGTCCACCGGAGAGTTCATGGGCAACTTCCCTCAGGCATTCAGCCACATCGGGATCACCGCCAGCGGTGTGAACCTCGCCCGAGCGAAAGCAGGCGTCAACGCATGATCAACCGGCTCGTGATCTTCGGCGCGACAGGTGACCTCAGCGCACGCTATCTGTTGCCGGCACTGGTCGCGTTGCGTGCGGAAGGGCACCTCGGCGACCGGTTCCAGTTGACCGGCGCGAGCCGGGAGGACTGGGACAGCGAGCGATACCGGGCATGGGTGACCGAGCAGATCGATCGCCATGGTGGGCACTATCCGGCCGACGCCAAGGCGGCGATCGCGGGCACGGCCCGCTATCAACGGGCCGACGTCACCGACCCGGCCGACCTCGCCTCGGTCATCGCCGGTGAGGGGCCCGTCGCCGTCTACCTCGCCCTGCCCCCGGCTCTCTTCCCCGGCGTGGTCACCGCGCTGCACCAGGCGGGCCTGCCGGCGGGCAGCCGGATCGTGCTGGAGAAGCCCTTCGGCGAAGACCTGGCCGGCGCGCAGCAGCTGAACCAGCTGCTGGCCGACCTCCTTCCCGAGCAGGCCGTGTTCCGAGTCGACCACTTCCTGGCCATGACGACCGTCCAGAACGTGCTCGGCAGCCGACTCGCCAACCGCGTCCTGGAGCCCATCTGGAACAGCACCCACATCGCCGAGGTGGACATCGTCTGGGACGAGACCCTCGCACTGGAAGGCAGGGCCGGCTACTACGACACCGTCGGGGCGCTGAAGGACATGGTGCAGAACCACCTGTTGCAGTTGCTCTGCCTGGTGGCCATGGAACCGCCCCTCACCCTCGGCGAGCGCGACCTCCGCGACCGGAAGGTCGACGTGCTGCGGTCCGTGCGGCTCCTCACCGAGGACGACGTCGTGCGCCGCACACGCCGTGCACGCTACCTGGCCGGCCGGATCGCAGACCACGACGTCCCCGCCTACGTCGACGAGGAAGGCGTCAACCCACAGCGCCGTATCGAGACTTACGCCGAGGTGGAACTGGAACTGGACAGCTGGCGCTGGTCGGGAACAACCTTCCGGCTCCGCAGCGGCAAAGCACTCCGTGCGGACCGCAAGGAGGTCGCGGTGCGCTTCCGGTCCGTGCCCCACCTGCCCTTCGGCCACAGCGGAGAACCCCGCCCCAACGTGCTCCGCTTCGGCCTCGAACCGGAAAGCCTGACCTTCGACCTGACAGGCATCGGCGCCCACACCAACACCCTCGCCCCGCTGTCGCTGACGGCGCAGATGGAACCGCCCCACCTCCCCGCCTACGGCCGGCTGCTGCTGGACGTCCTGACCGGGGACCCCGCCATGTCCATCCGAGGCGACGAGGCCGAAGAGGCCTGGCGCGTCCTGACACCCGTGCTGAGCGCATGGGAGAGGGATCTGGTTCCGCTCGAGGAGTACCCGGCCGGCTCCGACGGGCCACCTCCCCGGCCATACGGAAGCGGGCAGCAGCGACGGGGTGACCTGTTGCACGCCGAAGCGGCACCCCCGGGTGGTGCGCCCTGAACTCTGTGGTGTCCCGCAGCGCCGAGCGTCGAATCCCGTGCATCGTGGTCACAGGTGTCGCCGGGATCGGCAAGAGCACGGTGGCTCGCCTGCTCGCGGAGAGGCTGGGCGTCCCCTTCGCGGAAGGCGACGACTTCCACTCCCCGGCCGACATCGCCAAGATGTCCGCCGGCACTCCGCTCGATGACGCCGACCGTCAACCATGGCTGGAATCCATCGGTCGCTGGCTGCACGAGCGCGACGCAGCGGGCACCGGTGCCGTGGTCGCATGCTCCGCACTGAAGCGACGCTACAGAAACACGCTGCGAGCGGCCTGCCCGGGCGCCTTCTTTCTGCACCTGACAGCCGACCGCGAGCTACTGGCAGACCGGCTCAGCCGGCGCACCGGCCACTTCATGCCGACATCGCTCCTCGACTCGCAGCTCGCCACGCTCGAACCCCTCGAACCGGACGAGCGAGGAGCGGAGCTCGACGCAACGTCGGCTGCCGACACCGTCGTCGACATGGCCGCAGACCTGCTGCTGCGTCAGTAGCAGGTCTGCGGCCCCGTCACCCGGACAGCCTGGTGCAGTCGCGCCGCGAAGGCAGCAAAGCGAGGCTGAGGCTGAGGCTCTCAAGGAAACGTCGTTCGGAAAGGTCGTGACCATGGCGGAGACACCCGGGAGGGCCCGGCAGCGCACGACAGAGCCCCGCAACAGCGATTGGGTGACAGGCCCGTCCCTTTTCGCCGGCTGGGCGCTGGAGATGAGCGGGTCGCTGAGCATTCTTCTCGGCGTCGCCGGCATCACACGCGACACCATCTTCAGCGCATCCCGCTACACCTACCGGTTCGACCTGACAACCTGGGGCTGGCTCCATCTGGTGATCGGGATCGCGCTCGTGGCCGTCGGCCTGGGAGTCCTGCTCGGCAAGAGCTGGAGCACAGGGGCCGGTGTGGCGCTGGGCGCGGTGAGCCTGATCACTCAGTTCATGTTCATTCCGTACTATCCGCTGTGGTCGATCAGCGTGATGACGCTCGACCTCCTCGCCATCTGGGCATTGAGCAGGTTCAGCGCGCCTTACGACGCGTGAACACCGTAAGCAAGGCCTCTCCACCAGCGGCGAGGTCAGAACGCCCGGAACTCTTCGAAGGGCGGCTCGAACGAGGGGTCAGGCAAGCGAAGCGCCTTGCAGCGGGTCACTGGTCTGGCCTGGGGACCGGCGACAACCGTCGTCCCCGTTCCACTGGGGAAGGTGTCGGGAATCACCGTCCAGCCCAGGTTCCGCTCGTAGTAGTGCACGGCGGTTCGCACGGATGGTGCCCAGTCGTCGTCGATGACGATGAGCCCGCCGGGCCGGACGATCTTGCGCAGGAAGTAGAGATCGACGAAGACCTCGTGAAACCGGTGACTGCCGTCCACGAATGCCGCGTCGGCGACGAGGCCTTCGGCGAGGAGTTGCGGGAGGGCGATCGACGACGGAGTGAGCATGAGCGCGGCGATCGAGTCCAGCCCCGCAGAGCGCAGCAGATCCCAGCAGGCATTGGACCATGCGCTTTCTTGAAACGGGTCGATAATGACGTGCTGGGGATGCGGCGGATTGACAGTGATCAGCGCCTCACCGATCGCGAGCGCGGAACTGGCGTACGCGAGACCGACTTCGACAACCGTCTGGGCGCCCTCGGAGATCAGCAGGTCGCGTAGCTGGTCGCAATCGCGTTCGGGCACCGTGACTGTCTCGAAGTCTGCCTCCCGGTCCCGCGTCCACGGCGGCCCCTCCTGCGCGAGCCGACGGCGTACCTCGCGGACCTTCGCCCGGCGTTCCTCCGTCTTGCTCGTGTCGGCCACCCCTCCACGCTAAGACAGCACTTCGCCCCAAAGAGAGGGATCGACAACAGCTTCTCCGGCGTGGACCAGTTCCAGTGCCTTCTGCAGGTTGTATTCGGCGATGCCCGCGGTGGACGCCTGGTCGGGGAAGTCTCCGTCGAGCAGCCGCAGTGGGCCCGCCGTCAGCGAGAGCCGCTGGGCCAGCATGTAGAGCGCGAGCCGGTCCTCGTCCAGTCCGTCCACCCCCAGCGGCCGATAGGCGTCGTGCAGGCGGATCCGCAGAAAGACGTGCTCCCACTCGACGTCGAAGTGCATCGAGCCCTCGATGTCGATCAGTACGGGGTTGCCGTCCGCGTCCACCAGCACGTGGTCGGGCCCCAGTTCGCCGTGCACGACCGAGTACTCCGTGCGCGGTCGCACCGCCGCCGCCAGGCCCAGCAGGTGCTCCTCCATCCGATCGCGGGCTCCCGCGATCCGTGGATCACGGGATGCCGCATCGGCGAGGTCCCGCAGCGCACGGTCCAGGACGACCCCCTCGCACGATGTCCCGCGCGACGTTCCTCCTCCGTCGACCACGGCCACCTTGCCGTAGGTGGGCGTCCGGTGACGCCGCATCGCCTCCAGCGCCTCCCGGAGCCGGGCCATGACCGGGGCAGCCGCGCGCGGGTCGCGCGCGAGCAGTTGTTCCAGGTTCTCGCCCGGGAGGTCCTCGATGATCGCGAGGTCGGCCGGGCAGTGGGCGCCGTCGCGGTCGACGAGACGGATCGCCGGGACGCGGACGCCGAGTGCGTCCAGTCGCGCGTGCGCGGCCTGGAACAGGTGGAGTCCGAGACCGGGCGAGAAGGGGTCGGTGAGGTCGTCGTCGCCCTCGGCCGCCGGCCAGTAGTTCTCGGCGTCGTCCCGCAGGTAGGCGATGGGTTTCCGCGTGCCGTGGTGTCCAAGGTGTGGGAACGGTTGCGTCTTCCCTCCGAGGAGGTTGAATCGGCCATCGAGGCCGAAGAGAGAGTGCTGCGTGATGAAACTGGTTGTGCAGGAGTTCCTGACGCTCGACGGTGTCTCCCAGGGGCCGGGGTCCCCGGACGAGGACACCAGTGACGGGTTCACGCGGGGCGGCTGGTTCGTGCCGCACTTGGACGAGGAGTTCGACCGGCTGGCCGGTACCTGGCTCGGCGAGGCGGACGCGTTCCTGTTCGGCCGCCGTACCTACCAGAACTTCGCGCGGGACTGGCCGAAGATGACCGACCACCCCAACGCCCGTATCCTCAACGGCCTGCCGAAGTACGTGGCCTCCCACAGCCTGACCAAGGCCGAGTGGAACCCGACCACGATCCTGTCCGGCGACATCCCCGCCCAGGTCGCCGAACTGAAGCGGCAGCCCGGCCGGGAACTGCAGATCCACGGCAGCGCCCAGTTGGCCCAGTCCCTGCTCGCCGCCGGGCTGATCGACACGTTGCGGCTCGCGATCGCCCCGGTCGTGGTGGGCCAGGGCCGACGCCTGTTCCCGGACGGCGGCGCACCGGCCGGCCTGCGGCTCGTCAGCCATCAGACGACACCGGGCGGCCTCTCGGTGCACATCTTCGAATCGACGGGGCTTCCGGAGTACGGGACCTACGGGGCCGACTCGTAGGCCCGTGGTGGCCGGGTGTGAGTAGTTGGCGTACAGGAAATCCCGGTGAGATTGATCTTGGTCGGCTAGTACATACTCCGGGGACGCCGCTGGGCTTCGCGGAAAGGCGGCCGGGCGGGTGCCGGTGCTGGCTACGGTCCGGTCGTGCCGGTGGAGTTTCTGACTGATGAGCAGGCCGAGGCGTACGGGACGTTCACCGAGGTGCCCACGCGCCCGGAGCTGGAGCGGTTCTTCTCCCTCGACGATGACGACCGCGACCTGATCGCGCTGCGCCGTACGGACGCGCACCGCCTGGGCATGGCCTTGCAGATCTGGTGTGTTAACTGCACCAGCGTCTCTGATCATGGAGCGAGATGATCTCCGCCTGCAAGGAAGAGTGTGTTGCAAGACCTACATCGCCAGCTGATCGAGGGCCGGGCCGATGTGCCGCGCGTCGGCTCGGTCGTCGAGCTGGAGTCCATACCTCGGTACGCCGTCCTCGACGCTGACGGGGCCGTCGTCGCCCCCATCGTTCCGTACCTTCGCGGCCTGATCCTGGACGACAACCGGCCGCTGACGGCCAAGAGTTACGCGTACGACCTGCTGCGCTGGTACCGGCTGCTGTGGTTCCTCGGCATCCCGTGGGACCGGGCGACCGAGGCAGAAGCGTCCGCATTGGTCGGATGGCTCCGGGTTGCCCCGAATCCGCAGCGCCGCCGGAGGAGCCCGAACGCACCGCAGCCCGGCTCGGTGAACCCCCGCACGGGCAAGCCCTACCTCAAGGCCGGCTACGCCGCCAGCACGATCAACCACTGCCTGACCGTGGTCAGCAGCTTCTACGCCTACCACCGGCACTACAGTAGGGGCCCGCTGATCAACCCGGTTCCGGAGTCACGAGCACAGCGCCGGGCCCTCGCTCACTGGGCCCCGGACAGCGAGGTTCCCCAGTTCCGGCGGGCCCGGTTGCGGCAGCGGGTCCGCCGGACCGATCCGCGCTCGATTCCCGACTCGATGTGGGACGAGTTCTTCGGGACGATGGCCTGCGACCGGGACCGGGCCGCGGTCCTGCTCTATGTCTCGAGTGGCTCCCGGGCCAGCGAACTCCTCGGGGTCACCCCGGGAGACATCGACTGGGCCAAGCAATTGATCTGGGTGATCACGAAGGGAACCGACGACCGCGAGGCGGTCCCGGCCAGCCCGCTGGCCCTGACGGTCCTGGCCGCCTACCTCGACCACATCGGGCTGCCGCCGGCCGACGAGCCGGTTCTCCGGACGCGGCGGGGCCCGGACCGGCCGCTGACCTACTGGGCGATGCGGCGCGTGATCCAGCGCGCGAACGAGAAGCTCGGCACGAACTGGACCCTGCACGACTTGCGGCACACCGCAGCCACTCGGATGGCGAACGACCCCAACCTCACCCTGGCCCAGGTCCGCGCGATCATGCGGCACACGGACCTGGCCACCACCGGCCGCTACCTCAATGCGCGAGTCGAGGACCTCTTCGACGCCTTGCAGGCCCACTACGAACGCCCGCACGTCCAGCGGACCTTCGCCGCCGGTTACGACCCCGACGACATCAAGGCGGTGTTCGGTGCCTAACCGCACGACCGTCGAGACCTACACGGCCCGCCACCGGCGCCAGAACCACAACGCGGCGCCCAAGCAGACCGAGCCGAGAAGGTTCACCAGCGCATCGCTGAAGGCGGTCCCGGCACCCCGGCCCGCAAAGCCTCCGGCTCCGTTCGGGGACTTGTCGCAGGCCAGCATCGACGATCTGTGCGAGCTGGCTCGTCACGCGTGGCCGAACCAGGGGCGCTCCCTGGTGGAGAAGCGCACGGCCGGCATCCGGATGCTCTTCGGACACCTGGAGACGCTGCCAGGGCAGACCTGGCAAGAGCGCTGGGAGGCCAGTGGATTCAACGAGGAGAACGCACTCTCGGTCAATGTTCTGGGACGGCCGGGGGTCGGCTACGACGGCAGCAACATGGTCTCGGCGCTGAAGATGGCGTTCGCCGCCCGGATCATCCAGCCCTCGCTCTCCGGGTTCAGGGCGAACAAGTTCTCCGACTACGCCGAGCCGTTCCGGAAGATCCAGCAGGACCCCCGGTTGGACGAGTTCTTCAAGACGGTCGACGCTCAAGAGCGGCTCACCACGGTGCACCGGCAGCGGGCGAAGTTCGACCTGACCTGCGCGCTCACGACGCAGGGCATCCACCTGGAGGATCTGACCCCGTCGGCCCTGCTGTACTACTCGCTGGAGAACAAGCGTCTGGGTCTGACGCCCGGCGCGACCAAGAGAACCACGCGTTTCGCGGCCCTGGGCGCCTGGGAGATCCTGCACAGGATGGGGCACTTCCCTCCGGGAACGGCCCCGACCCTGAGGACGTTCATCTATGACGGTCAGCGAAGCGTCGAGGAGCTCGTCGACCGCTACGACATCAAGAACGCCGCGGTCCGACAGCTCCTGATCGACTACCTGGCCCGGCGCAAGGCCGACACCGACTACATCACCCTCGAAGGTCTCGCCCGCCAGTTGGCCAGCCTGTTCTGGGCCGTCATCGAGGAACTCAACCCGAGCAGAAGGACCTGCACCTCAGCCAGGAGCTCTACGACCAGTGGCGGGCCGAGATCCAGTACTGGCGGAAGAACGGCAAGGCCGACCGCACACGGCTGCGAAAAGACGCTGCCTCTGTGCTGCTGGCCGTCCGCTGCCTCTACGTCGACCTTCACAGTTGGGCCGTCGCCGAACCGGAGCGGTGGGCCCAGTGGGTGGCTCCCTGCCCGATCCTGCCGCGAGATCTCAAGGGGTTCGGCAAGCGGCGTCGCGAGATCAACCGGCGGATGGCCGACCGCACCCGCGCTCGCCAGCCTCTGTTGCCGCTCCTCGTCCGGCATGTTGAGGACCGTTACGAGCACCTTGCGGATCTCCTGGAGGCTGCCCGCCCCGTCCCCCTGGGTGAGCCCTTCGAGCATCAGGGGCGTCGTTACAGTCGCACGGATTCCCGCGAGGACCGCCGCCGGGCCAAGACCCTGGCCAAGCCTTTCGTCCGGGTCATCGACCACGTCACCGGTGAGATGGTCAACGTGACCATGGCGGAGGAGTCGGCGTTCTGGGAGTGGGTGGCCGTCGAGATCCTGCGGCACAGCGGTATCCGAGTGGAAGAACTCGTTGAGCTGACCCACCTCAGCATTCGACAATACGAGCGGCCCAACGGTGAGGTCATCGCCCTCCTGGTCGTCGCCCCGTCGAAGAGCGAACGCGAGCGAGCCATCCCGATGTCCGCAGAACTGTTCCATGCCGTCGCGCAGATCATCCGCCGCCAGACCCGCAACGCCCAGGGGATCCCGCTCGTGACCCGCTACGACTCACACGAAAAGCTCTGGTCAGAACCCATGCCGTTTCTGTTCCAGCGGCAGTTGGGGACCGTCCGCAACGTCATCGCCCCGCACACGATCCTCAACATGCTCGCACGCAGCTGCGAAGAGATCGCCGAGATCAATCCGGCGTTCGCAGGCACCAAGTTCACGCCACACGACTTCCGTCGGCTCTTCGCGACCGAGATCGTCAACGGCGGCCTTCCGATCCACATCGGTGCTGCCCTCCTCGGACACCTGAATCTCCAGACGACACAGGGCTACGTCGCGGTCTTCGCCGAGGACATCGTCAAGCACTACCAGGAGTTCCTGAACCACCGCCGAGCCCTGCGTCCCGAGCACGAGTACGGCGATGTCGCCCCCGAAGAATGGGCCGAGTTCGAGGAGCACTTCGACAAACGCAAGGTCGAACTCGGCAACTGTGCACGCCCCTACGGATCACCCTGTCAGCACGAACACGCATGCATCCGATGCCCGATGCTCCAGGTCAACCCGAAAATGCTCGCAAGGCTGGCCGAATTGGAGCAGGATCTTCTTCAACGACTACGGCGAGCCGAGACCGAGGGATGGCTCGGCGAGATTGACGGCATCAACACGACCCTGACCTTCCTCCGGACCAAGCAGGCAGACGCCGCTCGAACGGTCCGGCGACCGGTGGATCTGGGACTCCCTCGGCCCCGCACCCCATGAGTCACTGACCCTAGGTAGTCGCCCGACACCGGATCTCGCTTCCCGATCCGTGATCGGATACTCCCTGGTCACCGGCTGCCTACATCACTAGCGTCGGCTTGTCATCCACACCTGTCCGGGGGGACTCATGCAAGCGCGCACGACACGGCTGACGACAAGAGCCGTAGCAACTGTCATCGGAGTGTTCCTCGCGTCCGGGTGTGCCCCGGCGCAGGAGCCGAAGGACGCCACTGGAGCGTCGTCCACCATCCCTTCGGCCAAAGCCCCGGTGGCACCCCTGACGATGGCTCAACTCAAGGACCTCGCCTTCAAGGGCGGAGAGGTCCCGCAGGTCCACGAGCCCATCGGGGTACAGGAACCCCGGCCGGCGGGAAGCGAACGCTCCTTCCCGCCCCTATCCGTACCTGCCTGCCAGCCACTCGTCGACATCCGCAACGGCGAGGGGTCGTTCGCTCACGTCTTCCAGATCTTCAACTGGAAGAAGAACATCATGGGCGGCAGCTCGACACTCGCCTCCTACGAAGAGGACAAGGCCGAACAGCGCTTCGCGGAACTCAAGCAGGCCCTTGCCACCTGCCGGTCCTACGAAGGCGAGGGCTACGTCGGACCGTTCAAGGCGACGGTGAGGACAGAAACACCACCGCAGGTCGGCGAAGAGGCGTTGGCCTTCCGGGAGATCATCCCTGTGGAGCCGGAGCCCGGAGACCGCAACGAGCAGTTCATTGTGGTACGCACAGGGAACACCATCGCCACGTTCTCCGAGCTCAGCGTAGGCGCAAACCTGTCGTTCCCCACCGCGCTGATCATTCGGCAGGTGGAACGGCTACGGACCGCTCAGCAACCCTGATCACAGGCTCAACGGCTGGCCGACACCCCCGTACACATCGGCCAGCCGTATCTGCTAGACGCGGTCCTGGAAGATGGTGTACCAGGGGTACGTGCCCACCACGGCGCCGTCGGCCGTCACGGCCTCCAGCGTGTAGAAGTACGTGTTCCCCTTCGTCGCCGTGGTGTCCGCCCACGTCCGGGCGTCCGCCGGGAGTAGTCCGTCGTGCTGGGGCTCGTACGCCTTGGCCACCGGGTTCCACCGGCTCACGCGGTAGCCGGTGACCGTGGCGCAGCGGGCCGTGTCGGTGCACTGCCAGTCGACGGACGGACGAGTGGCCGTCCGGTTGTGGCCCAGACTGCCGAGGCTCCAGTCCCGGGTGACGGTCACGGACGGCCGGACGTCGAGCTGCGGCACGCGATGACCGCCGGGCTGCCCGCCGAGGTCCACCACCCCGCCTCCATCGCCAGGATCCGGCTGGCGAAGCTCCCACCCGAACGCGCACCTCAGCCCCAGCCCCAGCCGACCGCCCCGCGCCCCGCCCCCACCCTCCGCATCCTGGAGTGCACCGAGTGCAGGGCGCCCGCTCGCCCCGAGGCGCTGTCCGGCGGCCTGTGCCGGATCTGCCGCGACGAGCCACCGCTCCCGCCCCGCCCCGGCCTCTCCGAGGCCGAGGTCCGCGCCCACGTGGCCAGGGTCCGGACGGCGGCCATGAAACACCGCCCAATGCCCACGGCGTGACGGTCTGCCACTTCCCGAAGTGAGATGGCAGACCGTCACGGCAGACAGGCTAGACGCGGTCCTGGAAAAGGCAGAGCCACACGTACGTGCCCGCGACGCTGCCGTCGGCGCGCACCGCTTCCAGCGTGTAGAAGTACGTGTTCGCCTTCGTCGCCGTGCTGTCTGCCCACGACCGGGTGTCCGCCGGCAGCAGCCCGGTGTGCTGGGGCTCGTACTTCTCGGTCGCCGGGTTCCACCGGCTCACGCGGTAGCCGGTGACCGTGTCGCAGAGCGCGGTGTTGGGGCACTGCCAGTTGACGGCCAGCGCGGGCGGGGAATGGACCTGCGAGTTGTGGCCGACGCTGCCGAGCTCCCAGTCCCGGGTGACCGTCTCGGACGGCCGGACGTCGAGCTCGGTGGCGTCGATGACGGTGACCTTCGGGTCGCTCGGGTGCAGCGTGTTGCCCCAGCGGTCCCGGGCGGTCACCGCGTACACGCCCGCCTCGCCGTCCGGCAGGTCGCCGCAGAGGGTCGCGAGCGGGTCGCTCGGGCCGTCCCAGCAGGTGAACGGGCCGAGCCACTTGACCGTGCCGTCGGCCTGCCGCTCGCCGGTCCACACCCAGTAGTTCTCCAGGTCGTCCTCGGTCGAGGCGGCCCAGCTCACCACCATGCCGTCGCCGCGCGGCGTCACCTTCACGCCAGTGACCGGCCCGGGCGCCACGTTGTCGCCGGTGCGGACGACGAGCGGCGCGGAGTACGCCGACTCGTTGCCGTCCGGGTCCACCGCCGTGACGGCGTACGTCACGTACGTGCCGTCCGGCGCGGTCAGGTCGCGGCAGATGCCGCCGGTGCTGGTCTCGTCGCTGTTCTCGTCGGAGCAGGTCACCTTGGTGGCCGTGGCCGGGTCGAAGGTCTTGCCCAGCGAGCGGTACACGCGGTAGTGCCCGCCGTTGTCGAAGTCCTCGCTCCAGCGGGCGCCGCCCTGCTTCCAGTACACGTCGGTGTAGCCGCGGACGACGGCGCCGAGGTCGGTGGGGGACTCCGGCGGCGTACGGTCGACGCCGTCGCCGGTGACCGTGGCGTACGCCCCCGGGTTGCCGGACGCGTCGATGCCGCGGACGCGGTAGTACCGGTTCGCGTTCGGGGACGCGTCGGTCCGGTACGACGCCGTGGTCGTCGTGCCCAGCAGCGTGAACGGGCCGGTGGCCTCGTACGAGGCGTACACCTCGTACTTCGCCGCGTCGGCGACGGCCTGCCACTTCAGGGCGGCCCACCACGCGTCGCTGACGACCGTGAGACCGGTCGGGGCCACCGGGCCCGTGCGGTCCACGGTCGTCGCCGTCACGTCCGGGCTGCCGGTGGACTCGCGGCCGGCCTTGTCGACGGCGCGGATCTCGTACAGGAAGGTCTGTCCGGTCGCGGGCGGCGCGTCGACGAAGGACGGGGTGGTGAGCAGCGACGTGCCGCTGACCTTCGCCCAGCTCGTGGCGCTCAGCCGGCGGTACACGCGGTACCCGGCGAGGTCCATCTCCTTGTTGGCGGCCCAGCGCAGGGTGGTCTTCGCGGTGTCGCGGTTGTACGCGGCGGTGAGGCCGGTCGGGGCGAGCGGCTTGACCGTGTCGACGGCGGCCTCGGTGCGCGGGGTGTACGTGAAGGCGGCGTTGGCGACGCCGGTCCAGGCAACGTAGTCCACGCGGATCGTGTGCTTGCCGGCCGGGATGGTCAGGTCGACGGTCTTGCGGGCGGTGGTGGAGACGTTCTTCCACAGGTCGATCTTCCGCACGCCGTCGACGTAGACGCGCATGCCGTCCTGCGTGGCGGCGGAGAGCCGGAAGGGGCCGCCGGAGCCGAAGTCACGGGTGAGGGACCAGCGGACGGAGAAGTTGTCCTTGGGCAGCGTGACGCCGGCGGGGTCGCCGTACCCGTAGTTCTCGCTGATGGCGGAGTCGCAGGCGGTCAGCTTCGGCGTGCCGCTGAAGGTGGTGTTGCCGAAGTACTGCGCCCTCCAGACGGGAGAGGTGCAGGTGACGGCCGCGGAGGCGGGGGCGGCGGTGATCAGGCCGCCGGTGGTGGCGAGGGCGGCCGTCGCGGCCAGCGCGGACAGCCGGGTACGAGTCATCAGGAGAGTGGGCCCCTTCTGGACCAAGGGAAAGCATTGTGAAACTGGTGACGCCTGTGTGACTCATGAGGCGGGGGCAGGGTTGCCCGCCCGCTCACCTTTTTTCACGGACGTTCGCCACGCGTCGGCCGTACCGGTGGACGTCAGCCGTAGCGGCGCCGCGCGCATGTTCCCGTCCGGCAACCGCTCGGCCATCAGCTGGATCGACTTGCGCCAGCCACATCCCTCCGCCATGCCCCCGACCAGCCAAGATCAGCAGACCTCACGAAGCACTACTAGCTAGCCCCAGCCAACAGGAGAACACATGCCTGGAGCTGACTGGACCTTGGAAGCGGACGACATTGTCGCCCTGCCGGTCGACGATCTTGCCCTGCGGGTCCTCAAGGATGCTCGGGACAACAACGAGTGGAACTGGCACAACTGGCTCAAGCGCGCTCGCGTCGCTTACCAGCAACGACCTGAAGCAGTCCTTGCCCTGACAGAAGCCTGGACCTGGCTGCTCAACCGAGGGCTCGTGGTCTGGAACGTCAGCCAGGACTCAGCGGGCTCGTTCCTCGTCAGCCGACAAGGACACGCCGCACTCGACCGAGGACTCCGCTGGATCAGGGCCGTTCAACGGCTCGACATCGAACTCGTCCCCGTGCTCGAAGCGAAGGCCCGGCCGCAGTTCCTGCGAGGAGACTTTGAGGCCGCGGCGCTGCTGGCGATGAAGGAGGTCGAACTCCGTGTCCGGACAATGGCCAGTCTTCCCGACTCCCTCACGGGCACAGCCCTCATGCAGCAAGCGTTTCGGCCGGGCAAGGGAGACCAGGCGGCCGGCCCGCTGTCCGACGCCACAGTCGACGGCGGCGAGGCAGTTGGCATGATGGAGCTGTTCAAAGGCGCCATCGGACTGTTCAAGAATCCGCCGAGTCACCGTCGGGTCGACTACACCGACCCGACGGAAGCCGCCGAAGTCCTCCTCCTGGCAGACCTGCTCATGCGCCTGCTCAACAAGATCGAGGCATCTTGAGGCTCCGCTTGACTTAGTGCAGAGAAGCACAGTCCGCTACATCGACCGGTTCCTGGGCGAGGACCCGCTCGCCGTGCCGTGGGAGGCCGTGGAGTATCTGGCTGGGCAGCTCGGCATCGCTGATGCCTCGTGCGTGAAGCGGTACCCGGAGCGGCGCTCGACGGTGTACGAGCACGCGGCGGAGATCCAGAAGCAGTTCCAGTACCGGGACTTCACCGACCGGCGATGGGGCCGGGAGTTCCGTGGCTTCCAGTACGGGCGGGCGTGGACGCACGCCGAGAGACCAGTGGCCCTGTTCAACCACGCGGTGACGTGGCTGCGCAAGAACCGGGTGTTGCTGCCCGGCGTCTCGGTGCCGGCCCGGCAGGTGTCGGAGGCCCGCACGGCGGCAGAGCGGCGCCTGTACGAGGCAGTGGCCCGCGCCGCGCACCGGGCCGATCCCGCGCTCGCGCCGGCGCTAGATGAACTGCCGGTGGTGCCGGAGGGCAAGCGGGTCTCGGAGCTGGAGCGGCTGCGCACTCCGCCGACGAAGTCGACGGGCACCGCGATGGTGCGGGCCATGGAGGGGGTGGAGGAGATCTCAGCGTTCGAGCTGGGGCGGGTGAACCTGTCGCGGGTGCCGGTGAACCGGCTGTCCGCGCTGGCCCGGTACGGGCAGCTGAGCAAGGCGCAGACCATCGAGAGGGCCCCGGAGCCGCGGCGGACCGCCCTGCTGACGGCGGTGGTGCGCCAGTTGGAGGCGCAGGCGGTCGACGATGCGCTGGACCTGTTCGCGGTGCTGATGGCGAACCGGCTGATCAGCCCGGCTCGGCGGGCGTCGGACCGGGAGCGGCTGGCGATGCTGCTGCAGCTGGAGAAGGCGGCCCGCATCCTGGCGAAGGCGTCGAAGATCCTCACCGAGGAGCTGGACCTTGGGCGCCGCTCCGGCCGGGCGTCGCATCCTGAAGGTGGTGCGCCGCCTGCCCGCGCTCTCGCGCCGGCGGGTCAAGGGCGCAGTCGCACCGAGGAAGCGGCGGGGTGACAATGGGAAGGCGAGCCTCGCTCGATTCGGCCCCGGTCCCCGGTGAGGAGATGGCCTCGTGCTCGCGGCGCGCGGCCAGGGATGTCGGTGTCGGCGGCTGACCCGGTCTGCCCGGGGCTCCGGGCGTGCAGCCCGCGACTTCACGATTCCTCCCGGTAAGGAAGACTCATGAACCGGCACACACGCCTCCTCGCCCTCAGCGCCCTCGTGGCCGCCCCACTCGTCGCTGCCCCGACCGCCCTCGCGGCGGTCCCCCAGTCCCCGCTGGCCGCCGTCCCGGCCGCGACCTGTTCAGTCTCCGGCGTCCTCGAGAACGGGAAGGTGCACCTGTCCGGCGGCGGCTTCACCCCGGGCCCGGCCTATGTGTTCGGGTCGGCCGGCTTCGGCGGGACGGTCGAGATCGCCCAGAACGGCGGCTTCCAGATCATGAACGTGCCGCCCGCTCAGTACAGCGTCCGGCAGGGCGGCGAATTGACTCAGTGCAGCGGCTTCAGCGGTTAGTGCTGCAACACGCTTTAGGTCGAAAGTCCCAGAATGATGCGTCGGCCTGCATGACCAGTACCGTCACTGGCCACAGCGGACCACGGTGGAGACCGTCACGCATCTGACGGAGCGTCATCCTCGTTTGTCGTGCGGCACGGTGTGCGCGGTCTCACGTGAAACCGACCCTCGCAATCGAACACCGCGGTGCCCCTCCGCGACCGCTCCCCAAGATCTGTGCCAGAACCCAGGACTCACCGATAAAGCCAGTTCCAGGGCCTACGGGGCCGACTGGGTGTACAACAGCCGCAACGACGACCGCGCGATGCTCCGCTTCACGTATGGCGGCAGCACGTACTACAAGTGCCTCCCGCCCAACGGAACCATCCAGTTCTCGTCGGCTTCCACCGTCACAGGAATCCGGATCGACACGGCGTCCGCCTGCTGATCCCGCCCGTGCGAACACACCAGTTCCACGGCTGACCCGACCGAGACGGACTCGCGGGTGCGTGCGGGGTTCCGGCACGCACCCTCGAGTGTCCGACGTTCGCGCAGCCACCTCGCCCGGGTACGACGAGTGGAGGGCCAAGGTCACGGGTTCAATGCGGTGCTACTCGCACAAACGAACCTTTCCCGGAGCAAGATCGGAAACGATCGCGCGGGCGGTCCGGACCGCTGATCCGCTGTCACAACTCGTTCTCACTCCAACTGGGGACGCAGACTTCCTGCGGCGCTACCTGAAGCGAAGGCGTTTCGTCGCAGGAGTGCCACGAAACGCTGTACCGGAGGTCAGCCGGACCACGCTCTTGATGGGGGGACTATGGGACTACATGCCCGGTATACCTTCAAGGTTCGGGCCGTTGTCGATCAGACGGCCTCGGCCCTTCTCCCTCGCGCGTTCCTCCGGCGTGACGCACTTGGTGTCGCCCTCCCACTGCTCACGCCAGACGTAGCCGGGCTTACAGGTGTGCGGCCCGTAGGCGCCGCCGCCGGGCTGGCGGTTGGGGTTCCGGTCGTGGGCCTTCTGGCGTTGCTCCGGTGTGACGCACTTGGTGTCGCCGTCGAAGCTGTCACGCCAGACGTAGCCGGGCTTACAGGTGTGCGGCCCGTAGGCGCCGCCGCCGGGCTGGCGGTTGGGGTCGTGGTCGGAGAGGACGCTGCCGTAGGAGACGGGTGGGGCGTTGATCGCCGCGGATGCCGGCAGCGCGATCGCTCCGGAGATGAAAGCGGCCGAGGCGAGCGGCAACACGAAGCGCGAGATCTGCCGCTTGGACCGGGCGCCGACCGGGGTGTGGACGTCGTAGGACATGAGGGCTCCTTGAAGGTGTGCGGTTGTCTGGTCTCGCTGTCGTTCCGGTGTGACCACACCTCCAGTAGGCGCGATGGCGACAGACCCGTCATGTCACCAAAAAACGTGACTTGACGGGAGCGACAAGGCCTGGATATACGGCCCACAGAAGCCGAAAAAGCCCCTACCGGCGGAGCAAACCGCAGGTAGGGGGCGTAGATAGCCCTTCAGGGCACGCCCATGATCCCGAAGCAGGCATCCGGGTGCGTTTCCAGAACTCGGCGACAACGCCTGGAACCCCCACCCCACTGACCAGCCAATCCTCAACCTATGACCAACCAATCCTCACCACCTGTCCACCCCGGACCGGACCCCATCCCCCACCTCGACAGCCCACAGGCCCCGGCACAAGCGAGAACTCCCATCAGGGACAGCGATGCGCGCTGGTGACATCGGATTCCGAGCACCTGGCTACAGATATGGGCGGCGCCGGCACAGGACATGCCCAGTGCCGCGGTGAGCTGCGAGAAATCCGGGCGGGCGCAGTGCCCCGTCAGCTCGAAGCTCCCACGAGGCAGGCGAATCCCAGCAAGATCGTTCTCACCGGGATTTCCTGTACTCCACCTACTCACACCCACCCGGTGCCGGACCGGCATCGACGGAAGTGATCGCGCCGAGGCGTACCGCTGCAGACCGGTCCGTACGTCGTCCGCGGTCATCACCGGGAACGTTTCGACCGTGGCGCCGAGCCGCGAAGAGAACGGCTCGGAGACGCTCGGAAGCTGAAGCCGGGATGTCCGTCGTCGGATCCCGGACTGCGGACACAACATCGTGCTGGACAATCCGGAAGCCTTCGCTCGCGCCACCGCGGCGGCGCTCGCGGACCGAGACCAGGATTGACCAGGCCGCACGCGTAGTCGGAGCGTGACGTGGAGACGGCCGCGCGATGGGGGGCGCGTGCGCCGGGATCCGAAACTTTCGGATCTTCCCGGAGTAGGGGGACAGCCGCCCAGGCCGTCTACGCTCGGCGGCATGGTCTCCCGACTCCTCGTCTACACCCGCACCACCGCCTACCGCCACGACTCCATCCCGGCCGCCGTCGCCGCCCTCCGCGCGCTCGGGGACTTCGACGTCCACCACACCGAGGAGCCCGCGGAGCTGGAGATGCCGCTGGACGGATACGCCGCCGTCGTCTTCCTCTCCACCAGCGGCGAGGTCCTGACGGAGGCCGGGCGTGAACGGCTCGCCGCGTACGTGGAGTCGGGCGGCGGATTCGTCGGCGTGCACGCCGCGGCCTGTACCGAGTACGAGTGGCCGTACTACGGGGAGTTGCTGGGCGCCTGGTTCGACCGGCATCCCGAGTATCAGCCCGGTAAGGCAGTCGTCGAGGACCGTGATCACCCGGCCACCCGCCACCTGCCCGCCGTCTGGGACTTCAGCGACGAGTGGTACGACTTCCGCTCCAACCCGCGAGGGGCGGTGCGCGTGCTCGTGTCCGCCGACGAGTCGTCGTACAAGGGTGGGCGGATGGGGGACGACCATCCACTGGTGTGGTGTCGGGAGTGGGGCGCGGGCCGTGTCTTCTATACGGCTCTCGGGCATGCCTCCGAGGCGTACGTGGATGCGGACTTCCGTGCCCATCTGAGGGGCGGGATCACCTGGGCGGCCCGGCTCGGCGAGTAGGCCGACCAGGTTCACACGGTGCCGTGGTTGCGTCGTACGTTCAGATGAGTGGAGTTGATCCTTTTCCGCCTGTTCCGGCACGTCAGGCCTCTATCCTTCCGGCATGGGGTGGAACTGGCCGATGACCGGCCGGGTTGAGGAGTTGCGCTTCATCGCGGCGGCGACGCGAGCGGGGGACGGGCCTCGGGGCGTTGTGCTCGCGGGAGCGGCAGGGGTGGGAAAGACAAGGCTGGCGCGCGAGGCACTCGCGGCGGCGCGGCGGCGTGGGGCGGTGACTTCCTGGGTGACGGCGACCGCTTCGGCGCGGGGCCTGCCGCTGGGTGCGTTCGCCGGGCTGCTGGGGGCGACCGCCCAGGACCCGACTCGGATACTTCCGCAGGCCGTTGATGCGCTGGTGACCGGATCGGGGCGGGCGGGCGCGGTGATCGGGGTCGATGACGCCCATCTGCTGGACGAGCTGTCGGCGTTGCTCGTCCACCAGTTGGTGCTGCGCTCCCCGGCCACCGTGGTGGTGACCGTCCGCAGCGGCGTACCGGCGCCTGACGCGGTGACCGCTCTGTGGAAGGACGGTCACCTCGACCGGCGTGAGGTCCGGGCGCTGACCGAGGCGGAGACCGGAGCGCTGCTGGAGGCCGTGCTCGACGGCCCCGTGGACAGCGCGGGGGTCGCCCGTCTGTGGGCGCTGACCGGAGGAAACGCGCTGTTCCTGCGGCTGCTGGTCGACAGTGAGCTGGAGGCGGGCCGCATGCACCGGTCCGGCGGCGTGTGGCGCTGGTCGGGCCGGCCACAGGTACCGCCCGGACTGGCGGAGCTGGTGGACGCGCTGATGGGCCGCCTGTCGGATCCGGTACGGCAAGTGGTGAACCTGCTCGCCCTGAGCGAGCCCCTGGGCGTCACCCTGCTCGGCCGGCTCGTCGACCCCGCTGCGGTGGAGCTGGCCGAGACGTCCGGAGTGGTGAAGGTGGAGCGGGACGGCCGGCGGCTCGAGGCGAGGCTCGCCCACCCGCTCTACGGCGAGCTGCAGCGCGCCCGCCTCGGGCAGCTCACGGCGCGCAGACTGCGGGGTTCCATCGCGACGGCGCTGGCCGCCACCGGATGCCGGCGCGTCGATGACACCTTGCGGCGGGCCGTACTCGCCGCGGACTCCGATCTGGAACCGGACGCCGCACTGCTCACCGACGCCGCGCACCGCGCCATCCAGATGCTCGATCTCCCGCTCGCCGAGCGGCTGGCCCGGGCGGCGGCGGAAACCGGTGGATTCGAGGCGAGGTCGGCACTGGCTCACGCCCTGTCATGGCTGAACCGGGCCGACGAGGCCGACGCAGAGTTGACGGCGCTGGCCGGCCTCGCGTCCACCGAGCAGCAGCGCCTCGCGGTGGCCGTCCCGCGAGCGGCCAACCTGTTCTGGACCGCCGGTCGGCCGGCGGAGGCGGAAGCGGTGCTGGAGGAGACCACCAATCGCCTCAGCGATCCCTTCTGCCTCGATGTGCTGACGGCTGTGCGGGGCTCCTTCCACGTCTTCCAGGGACGGCCGCGAGAAGGAGCGGAGGACGGGGCGGCGGCGCTCGCCCGGGCGGACCTGCCCGACCTGGCCGTCGTCCTGGCGTCCTTCGGCGTCGTCGGCGGCCTGGGCGCCATGGGCCGTACGGACGGACTCGGCTCCGCCGCGGCGCGCGCATACGCCGCAGCCGCGCGGTCCTTCGACGCAGCCGCTCCCGCCCTCGGCCTGTGCGACCTCCACATGACCGGGCTGCGCCTGGCCGGCCGGCTGCACGAGGTCGAGGAACTCGGTCGCGCCCGCCTGCGGGCAAGCCGAGCCGTGCACGGGCCCATGCAGCTGATGGCTGTGGCGCTGGCGGGGCACGCGGCGCTGTACCGGGGGCAGTTGCGCACCGCGGTACGCCGGTTCCGGGAGGCTCGTGCCGGCCTGGTTCCCACGGAGACCCAGGGCTTCGCGTTCCGCTGCCTGGTGAACCTGGTCCAGGCGTTTGCCATGACGGGCGACGCGGCCGCGGCCCGTCACACACTGGAGCGGACGGAGACCGAACGCCATCCTGCCGCCGTTTTCTTCGAGCCGGACCTGGTGCTCGCCCAGGCGTGGACGTCCGCCGCCGAGGGCGCGGTCACCGAGGCGGTCGGGCTCGCGCACGACGCCGCGACGCTCGCCGCCGAGCGGGGCCAGGTCGCGTATGCGATGTACGCGCTGCACACCGCTGTGCGCTTCGGCGACCGCACCTCCGCCGCCCGGCTCGCCGCGCTGGCCACGCAGGTTGACGGGCCCCGCGCACCGGTTGCCGCCGCGCACGCCGCCGGGTTGGCCGCGGGCGACGCCGATGCCCTGCTCGCAGCCTCCGCCGCCCTGGAGGAGATGGGGGATCTGCCGGCGGCCGCGGACGCCGCCGCCCAAGCGGCCACCGTCCACAGTCGCGCCGACCGGCGCACGGCGACGCGTGCCGCCGCCGCACGGGCGCACCGGCTGGCCGAGGAGTGCGAGGGCGCCCGGACTCCCGCGCTGCTCACTGCCGCCCGGCCGTTGCCGCTCACCGACCGGGAGCGTGAGATCGCCATGATGGCGGTGCACGGTCTGAGCAACCGGGACATCGCCGCGCGACTCGTCGTCTCGGTGCGCACCGTCGAGGGCCATCTCTACCGCATCTACGGCAAGTTGGGCGTGGCGGGCCGCGGTGATCTCGCCGCCTTCCTGTCGTCGGCGGGCACGGACACCTGAGAGGTGCGTACGCCTTGAAGCGAGTAGCCGACTACTCGTGCGCCGGCCCGGTCCGCCCCCGATCCTCGATTCGGCGGGAGGACTCTCCCGCACAGGCACGAACTACTCGTCGTCGCCTGACAGGTGGGACCGGAAGGACATGATGGGCGCGACATTCCGATCGCGGGAGGAACGCCTGGGCCGCACGGCGTTCCGTGGGCTCGCCGCTGTGGTGGCGATGCTGTTGGGCGTCACCTTGCTCACGGGGTGCCCCGGTCCCAAGTCGAAGGTGATGGCTGTGGGCCGGGGCGTGGTCGGCGCCTCGCCGTTCTCCAGGGCGCTGCTCGGGGCCGACCTGGCCATGAGCGCCGTGGAGGCGCTGTCGGGCGGGGACAAGAGCGGGAACACGCCGGGGCTTTACGGCGGATCCCGCAAGAAGGTCACCTGCCTGAAGGACCAACTCGTCGACTTCCTCAAGGACCCCGGCAACAGCGACAAGGCGAAGGCCTGGGCGAAGGTGCAGCGCATCGAGGTGGATCAGATCGAGAAGTTCATCGATGATCTGACCCCGGTCGTGCTGCGCAATCCCACGCTGGTCAAGAACCACAACTACCGCAAGGGCAAAGCTGTTTCCTACGAGGCACTGCTGGAGGCGGGGATCGCCGTACTGATCGACCTGTTCGGACGGCCGGTCGTGAAGTGCAACTGCGGCAACCCGCTGGCGGCGCCGGACCACGGCATCGACGAGGTGGAGGTGGACTTCGGCAAGGGGCGGACGAGGACCTGGAAGGGCGACTACGACAAGGACAAGGTCGTGACGGTCAAACAGCCCGAGGACTCCTCCGGCCTGGAGAAGGTAGCCCTGGTCGATGTGGACGCCCCGGACCGGGGGATCGAGCGGCCGGTCGGTACCGACGGCGGCCAGGACACCGCACTGCCTGCGGACCCCGATGCCGAGACGGCGGGGGACGTCACGGTTCCGGATGTGCTGGGCAGCTCGCTCGATGAGGCGACCGGGCGGCTCGAGGACGAGGGCTTCGTGGTCGAGACGGCCGAGGTACCGGCCGACGGTGCCGCGTCCGGCACGGTGGTCGGTCAGGAGCCGGCCGGCGGGGGGACGGCGGCCGAGGGGGCGATCGTGACCCTGCACGTGGCCGCCGAGGTCTCCACGCAGTCCCCGGAGGACGGTGTCCTGGTCCCGGACCTGGCCGGCCGACCGGTACCGGAGGCGTTCGCGGAGCTCGAGGCGTTGGGACTCATGCCCGTGTACGGCCCGGACTCCGCGCAGTCCGCCACCGCCCTCGTCCAGCAGACCGATCCGGCGGCCGGGAGCAGTGTGGCCCCGGGAGCCACGGTCACCGTGACGGCCGCGGAGGAGGCGCCGGAGGACCCGTCCGACGACCCGGGAGCCGGGGACGTGAACCAGGAACCGGACGGCACGGCGGACGCGGGGTAGCCCTCGCTCCGACCGCCCGCTCGCCGCCCGACGGCCACGTGCGAGTCGCACGAGAGACCGGCCCCGGCGCCGCCCTACGGGGGAGCGGTGCCGGGGCCCTCGCACGAGGATGATCCGCCGGACAGTCCCTACCCGCGCAGCCGAGCCGTGCTCGACCGTTCCACCAGGCGGGTCGACAGTTCCGTGCGGGTGCTCTCCGGGCGGTCGCCGGCCATCATGCGGACGAGCAGGCGCAGGGCCGTGGCCGCCATTTCCGAGATGGGCTGACGGACCGTGGTCAGGGGAGGGGAGGCCCAGCGGGCCTCGGGCAGGTCGTCGAAACCGACCACACTGATGTCGTCCGGGATCCTCAACCCCCGCTCGGCCACGGCGTCGTACACCCCCAGGGCCATACGGTCGGAGCAGACGACGACCGCTGTCGGCGGCTCGGGCAGGTCGAGGAGTTCGCGCATGCGTCCGCGGGCAACGGCCTCGTCGAACCCGGCGTGCCGCACATACTCCGGGCGGTGCCGCACCCCGGCCGAGGCGAGCGCCGAGCGGTAGCCCGCGATCCTGGCGCTGCTGCACATCGTGCGGCGGTGGCCGGCGATGACGGCGATGCGTTCGTGGCCGAGGGACAACAGGTGCTCGGTCGCCGTCACCCCGCCCTGCCAGTTCGCCGCGCCCACCGACACCACGCCGGGCGGTGGTTCGTGCGCCGGGTCGATCATCACGAAGGGGATGCGGTGCTGTGCGAGCCACGCGTACTGGGGCTCCGTCAGTTCGGCCAGGTTGAACAGCACGCCCGCCGAGCCGCGCGCGGTGAGCTTGTCCAGCCAGCCGCGCTCCGGGCGGCCGGAGCGGCTGCGGGCGAGGCCTGCCGAGACGACCACGTCCAGGCCGGCGTCGTGCGCCGCCTGCTCCACGCCGTGCAGCACCGCACCGGACCAGGAGCTGTCCAGCGAGTGCACGACGAGGTCGACCAGGCGGGGCGCCTTCGCCGCGTCGAAGCGCGGTCTGCGCACATAACCGAGCCGGTCCAGGGCCTCCGTGACCCGGCGGCGCGTCTCGGGCGCCACGTCCTCGCGGCCGTTGACCACCTTGGACGCGGTCGGCACCGACACCCCCGCCTCACGGGCCACCACCGCCAGCGTCGGCCCGGCCGGAGCGCTCGCACTTGCCGTACGGCCCATCGGAAACCGCCCCTCCGGCCCGCCCGAGGGCCATCGAAAGTCGCGACCAGCACTGCTTTCGTGGTCGGCACACCGACCTCGGGATAGAAAGCGCTTCCTACACTAAGCGTGCGGCACGGAGACGTGAAGACACCGGAATCGCAGGACTGCGAAGACCTGCGCCTGCTACGGCGTGCACGTCAGCCGGAAGCCCTGGAAGTCCGCAGTGAAGGACGCGTCGACGAGGTCGCGGGCGTGGATCCCGGCCACGGCGCCGGTGAAACGCAGCCGGGAACCGTGGTCGTCGGACAGCCGGCTGAAGTCGAGAGGTGGGCCGATCGGCGTGCGGACGCCGTCCCGTACGTACCAGAACCGCGCGTCGGCGCCGTCGATCGTCACACCCAGCGTGACCGGCACGACCGCGCCGACATCGACCACCGTCACCTGCCGGGCACCCTCCTCGTCGCGCTCCACGAGGCTGAGCACCCTCCGGCCACCGCCGCCGCCCCGCCACTGCTGGCCGCGCTGCGGCTCGCCCTCCGGTTCCGCCCAGGTCAGGTCGAGGCTGAGGTACGCCTCACTGTCGTACCGCAGGACCAGCCCGGCGGCCTGCGTGAAGCTGCGCGGCCGGGCCTCGACCGTGACCTCCGCCTCGGCCCGGTGCTCCGTGATCCGCTGGGCGAGCAGACTCTGCGCCCACCGCGACTCGGGACCGTGGCGGCCGCGCAGCCGGATCCAGCCGGGGCGGCTGGTGATGTCGGCCCAGGAGGGATCCGGGTACTTGCGCAGGGAGCTCCACGGCCAGTCCAACTCCCCTGAACCAGCCACGACTTGGGGATCCGAGGAATGTGTCGGTACGTCCACCTCGACCGCCGGATGCCACCCGCCGTGGGCCAGCCTCGGCCACCCCTCGGCGTCCCACACCACCCGCTGGATCGCCGTCTCCCGGCCGAGCGTGCAGCGCGGCCCGTGCGGCGTCCGCAGCGGGCGTGCCGTCAGATGGCTCAACAGCCAGGCACCGTCCGGGGTCTGCACCAGTTCGCCGTGCCCCGCCTTCTGCAGCGGCAGAGCCGGGTCGTCCCGGGAGGTCAGCAGGGGTCTGCTGTCGAGTTCGTACGGGCCGGTCAGGGCGCGGCTGCGCGCCACCAGCACGCCGTGCTCGAAACCGGTGCCGCCCTCCGCCAGCACGAGGTAGTACCAGCCGTCGCGCCGCAGCACCTTCGGGCCCTCGATCAGCCGGTCCTGCTGAAGCAGGAGGTGAGTGTCGCCGACCGGGGCCAGTGTCTCCCGGTCCAGCTCCGTCAGCACGATCCCGGCGAAACGCCGGCCGCCGGGGCGGTGGTCGTTCTGGAGGTTGAGCAGCCACAGTCGGCCGTCCTCGTGGAAGAGGGCGGGATCGAAGCCATGGCTGGCGACCCGCCGCGGGGCCGACCACTTCCCAGCCACGTCGGTGGCCGTCGTGACGTACGTGTCCAGGTCGAAGTACGGCGTGCCCACCGAGCGTACGACGGAGTAGACCGCCCAGAAGCGGTCGCCGTTCCAGCTCAGTGACGGCGCCCAGATGCCGCCCGAGTCGGGCACCCCGGCCAGTGAGTCGCCGGGGACGGCGCCCCGCACATGGCCCGCGTACTCCCAGTGCACGAGGTCTTGGGACCGGTGGATCGGGATCGTCGGGAACCACTCGAAGGAACTGGTCGCCACGTAGTACCAGTCGTCCACCCGGACGATGGACGGGTCCGGGGCGAAGCCGCGGATGACGGGGTTGTGCAGCAGGGTCACTTCAGCGCCCCCAGTGTGACGCCCGTCCGCCAGTAGCGGCGCATCGCGATCATCATGATCGCCATCGGGATGATGGACAGCAGCGCGCCGGTCAGGACCAGACTGGTCAGGTCGACGCCCGACTCCAGGCGCTTGCCGGACCAGTTGTACAGGCCGAGGTTGAGGGTCCAGTTCTCCTCGCCGCGCAGGACGGTGAGGGGCAGGAAGAAGGCGTTCCAGGTGTTGACGAAGGCCAGCAGGAAGACCGTTGCGCCGCCCGTCGTCATCATCCGCAGCACGATGCTGAAGAAGATGCGCAGCTCGCCCGCGCCGTCGATGCGGGCCGCCTCCAACAGCTCGAACGGGACCGTCGACTCGGTGTACACCTTGGCCAGGTACACGCTGAACGGGTTGATCAGGCACGGGATCAGCATCGCCCAGGGGGTGTCGACCAGGCCGATCTCCGAGAACATCAGATACAGCGGCAGGGTCAGCAGGGCGATCGGGATCAGGAACGAGCCCACCACGCACGCGAACACCAACCGGCGGCCGGGGAAGTCGAATCGCGCCAGGCCGTAACCCGTGGCGAGGGCGACGAGGGTGCCGCCCAGGGAGCCGACACCCGCGTACAGCAGCGAGTTGGCGGTCCAGCGCAGGAAGATACCGTCCTCGTAGGTGAAGAGCTGCTCCAGGTTGTCCCACAGGTGCCAGCCCGAGAACCACAGGCCGTTGCTCTGGTAGAGGCCGGTGCGGTCCTTGGTCGCGGCGACGATCAGCCACCACACCGGGAACAGGCTGTAGACGCTGGCCAGGATCAGGCCGATGAGGAGGAAGCGCTGCCCGCCCCGTGAACGGGCAGCGCGGTCAGGGTGGCCCAGGCGGCGAACCGTGCGCGTGGGCAGTTTCTTCGTACGGTCCTCGGTGAGCACCATCAGTCGGCCTCCTTCGAGGTCAGCCGGTAGAACAGGAAGGAGGCGACGCCGAGGATGAGGGCGAGGAGAACCGACAGGGCCGCGGCGTAGTGGTAGTTGCCGGCGTTGAACGCCTGGTTGTAGATGATCATGATCGGGGTGAAGCTGTCGTTCACCGTCTGCGGTGTGACGTTCCGGAAGAGCGCCGGCTCGTTGAAGATCTGCAGCATCTGGATGATCGAGAGCATTCCGGTCAGGACGAGCGCGCCGCGCACATGCGGGATCTTGATGCTGAGGGCGATCCGGCGCTCGGAGGCGCCGTCGAGGCGTGCGGCCTCGAAGAGTTCGCGGGGCACCGCCTGCAGGGCGGCGTAGATGATCACCATGTTGTAGCCGATGCCGTGCCAGGTGAGCAGGTTGCCGATGGACGGCCAGACCATGGACGGGGCGAAGAAGTTCCAGTCGAAGCCGAAGACCTCGCCCAGGGGAGTCAGTGGGCCGACCTCGGGGCTGTAGAGGTTGATCCAGACGAGCGCGGCGACCACCCCCGGGATCATGTACGGGACCAGCAGCACGATCCGGAAGCGGCCGGCCGCGCGTGCGGTGAGCGCGTCCAGGAACAGCGCCAGGACCAGGCTGATCAGCAGCATCACCGGGATCTGCACACAGGCGAACAGCACCACGCGCAGGACGGAGCCCATGAACGCGGAGTCGGTCAGGCCCTGTCGGTAGTTGTCGAGGCCGGAGAACGTCTCCGTGGAGCCGCCGAGGCCGAGGCCCGAGCTCTGTTCGGTGAACAGGGACTGGTGGACCGCATACCCGATCGGGAGCAGGTACAGGAAGACGAAGCCGAGCTGGAAGGGCACCGTGAAGGCGGCGCCCTTCCAGCGCAGGGAGCGAATCATTGGTGAGTGCCTAGCCCTTGACGCTGATACCGCGGGACTTCAGGTCCTTGACCGTCCACTCCTGCATGTGTGCCAGGAGGTCGGTGACCTTCTGCTCCTTGTTGACGACCTTGGCCCAGCCGGCCTGCATCTCCGTGAACATGGCGGTCCAGTTGGGGCCGAAGGTCCAGTCCGTGGTGACGGTGTCGAGGCTGTCGGTCACGATCTTCTGCGCGGGCTCGTAGTTCTTGCCGAGCAGCTTCTCGGAGATCGACTCGCCGACGTACGTCTCGCTGTCGGCGAGGGCCGGCATCACGCCGTTGCCGGTCTCCGGGCTCGCCATCGTCTTGACCGCGCCCGCGTCGGTCGACATCCACAGCGCCGCCTCGGCGGCCTGCTCCTGGTGCTCGCACTGCTCGGTCACCAGGGTCACGCTGCCGGTGAGGTTGGTGCCGGCCGGGGTCTTGGGCGCCTCGCCCTTGAAGGTCGGCCAGGGGGAGAGCGCCCAGTCGCCGAAGGACTCGGTGAAGTTCTGCACCATGCCGGCCATCTGCCAGGTGGAGATCTGCCGGGTCGCGGTGCCGCCCTTGTCGTAGTTGCGCTGCACGGCGGCGTAGTCGGCGAAGGACAGCTTGGAGTTGAGGTCGTTGTCGATGATCTCCTGGATCACCTCGGCGGCCTTGAGGGTGCCCTCGTCCTGGAAGTTCACCTTCCAGGAGTTGCCGTCGACGGCGTACCAGTGCGCGCCGGCCTGCATGGCGAGCACCTCCAGGGTGCTGGGGTCCTCACCGGCGTAGTTGGTGATCTTGATGTTGTGCTTCTTGAGCTCCTTGCCCGCGGCGATGAAGTCGTCCCAGGTGGCAGGGGGCTCGATGCCGTACTTCTCGAAGATGTCGGCCCGGTAGATGGTGAAGTTCGGCGAGGAGCTGGTCGGGACGCCGTAGAGCTTGCCCTGCACCTGGGCGCTGGCCCAGGAACCGGCGTTGAACTTGTCCTTCTCGCCCTCGACGTACTGGGTGATGTCGGCGAGCGCACCCTCCGCGACCCAGCTGGTCACGTACTCGGCGGTGTTCTGCACCAGGCAGGGCGCGTTGCCCGCCTTGACCGCGTTGGTCAGCTGCTTCTGCATGGTCAGCTGGTCGGTGACCTTCGTGTACTTGAGCTTGACGTCCTTGTGACTGGCGTTGAAGGCCTTGACGACCGCCTCCTGGCCGTTCGCCCAGCCCCAGAAGGGGAGGGTCACCGGGCCGGAACCCGAGGAGTCTCCGGAGTCGGAGTCGGAGCCGCCGCAGGCGGCGAGCAGACCGGTGAGCGCGACACCCGCGACTGCGGCGCGGGCGAACCTTCTCCGGGGGCTGGTGAAGTTCATCTGACCGTGTTCCTTCGGGAAGTAGGCGTCTCGCAACGGGAGGACGCGGCGGCTCGGTACTGGCCGGCGAGGGCGGTCTGAAAACCGTCGGCTCGGCGGGCGGGGGGCGGCCAGGCAGAAGTGATAGAAACCGGTTGCTGGGAAGGTAGGCCGTAGCTCGGGGCTCTAGCAAGAGGTCTGCGGCAATTTGTTTGGATGGAATGATGGAAAACGTTTACGGAAACAGGTCGGGCTGCCGGGTGGCTAACCGCGCCGCCGGGGCGGCCGTACGGAGTGGCGTACGACGACATGGGTGCCCAGCACGAGATGCTCCCCGTCGGCCCCCTTGCGCCGCCCTGCCCCGCCCTCGCGCCGGTCGGCCACCGCGCGCAGCGCGACCCGGCCCATCTCCTCGTACGGCACGTGCACGGTGGTCAGCTGGGGGGTGAGCTGGGACGCCAGCGGGATGTCGTCGTAGCCGACGATCGACACGTCCTCCGGTACGCGCAGCCCGGCCGCGCGCAGCGCCTGCATGGCGCCCGCGGCGACCACGTCGGTTCCGGCGAGCACGGCGGTGAAGTCCACCTTCTCGCGCAGGGCCGTCTCGACGGCCTCGTAGCCGTGCTCGTAGTCGTACGGGCCGTGCCGCACCATGCCCGGCTCGAACGGCACGCCGTACGCCTGGAAGGCGCGCCGGGCGCCCTGCAGCCGGCCCTGTGCGGTGGTCAGTTCGGCGTGACCCGGCAGCACGAGGATGTCCCGATGGCCGGCGGACAGCAGGTGGCTGGCCATCGCGTAGGCGCCGGACTCGTTGTCGTAGTCGACGGTCGTCGCCGGGACGTCGCCCTCCAGCGGCGGCCGGCCGACCAGGACGAGGTGGGAGCCGGCCGCGTCCAGGGAGCGGGCGAAGCGGGCCATGCGCAGCTGGTACTCGTCGTAGTCGTAGGCGCCGCCGAGCAGCACGACGGCGGCGACGCCCTGCTGGCGCATGAGGTTCACCAGGGCCAGCTCCCGCTCCGGGTCGTCGCCCGTCGTGCCGACCAGCGAGAGCCAGCCGCGCAGCGTGGCCGCGCCCTCGACGCCCTTGGCCACATGGGCGAAGGCGGCGCCGGTGATGTTGTTGATGAGGATCGCGACCGTCGGGGTCCCGCCACCGGCTAGGGAGCGGGCGTGGGCGTTGGTCACGTAGTCCAGGTCCCGGACGACCTTCATCACCCTGCGGCGCAGGTCGTCGGAGACCGGGTAGTTGCCGGACAGCACGCGCGACACGCTCGCCACGGAGACGCCCGCGCGTTCCGCCACGTCCCGGATCGTCGCCCGGCCGGCGTCGCCCGGTGCCTTGCGCTGACTCACCGTTGCGGCTCCTTCACCGTCGTGACCCGAACACCGGGGCGGGCGCGCTCGCCTCCGGTGCGGAAACCGTATCCCATCGTTCCTCCAGGTAGGACGCCTGTGGACAACCCTCGTACGGTGGGCGTCAGGCGACCCGGGGCAGGTCCGCCTGGCGCACCTCGTGGGCGAGGGGCAGGCCCGCGGCCAGGCGCTCCAGCTCCTCCACGACGATGCGGCCGAGGCGCTCGAGTTCGTTGCCGAGCGAGCCCGCGATGTGCGGGGTGAGGAAGACGTTGGGGAGCCGGTAGAGGGGCGACTCGGCGGGCAGCGGCTCGGGTTCGGTGACGTCGAGAACCGCGCTGAGGCGGCCGGAGAGCAGCTCGTCGGTGAGGGCGTCGTGGTCGACGAGGGCACCCCGGGAGGTGTTGATCAGGACGCCGCCGTCGCGGATGAGGGCGAGGCGTTCGCGGTCCAGCATGTGCTGGGTCTCGGGGATGTCGGGGGCGTGCAGGCTGACGATGTCGCTGCTGCTCAGGAGCTCCTCCAGGGACACGGACCGGGTGCCGAGCGCGGCGGCCTCCGTGGCGTTCACGTAGGGGTCGTGGAGCAGGACCTCGAAGTCGTACGGGCGCAGCAGCTCGAGGAGTCTGCGGCCCACGCGCGAGGCGCCGATGATGCCGACGCGGCGGCCGACGTTGCCGATGGCGGCGGTCTCGGCGGGGGTCGGGTGGGTGTGCGTGGCGCGGAAGCGCTCGCGGTGCGCGAAGGCGTCCTTGCCGGCCAGCAGGATCATCGCGAGCGTGTACTCCGCGACCGGCAGGGCGTTGCCGGTGACCGCGCTGGAGACGGTGACGCCGCGCTTCCACAGGGCCTCGCCGACCAGCGAGCGGACGGAGCCGGCGGCATGCAGGACCGCGCGCAGGCCGGGTGCCGCGGTGAGGGTGTCCTCGTCGAGGTGCGGGCAGCCCCAGCCGGTGATCAGTACGTCGGCGCGGGCCAGCTGCGCTGCGGCGCCGGGGGCGGCGAAGTCCCGTACGACGAACGTGGGGTCGATCTCGGCCGTCTGCTGCAGCCGTGCCACCAGGGGCTCGGGGAAGAGCAGCGGGAGATGCACCGGATCCATGGCGAACACGGCCCGGGGCAGCGGGGCGCTGGGCATGACACTCCTGAAGAGGGAGGGGTGGTCGGAAACGTTTTCTGAAAGCGTCTTCTACCGTAGATCCGCGGTCGACGGGGGGTCAATCGTCGGAACGGGGCGGAAGATCCGCAATCTTTTCGGGTCGCGGGCCGCGAACGCAGGGGAACGGGTGCCCGGCGTGTCCGCTCTGCGAGATGTCGGCAACCGGTTGCCAGGGCGGCCGCCCGGTTTTGCTCACGTGCGGCGGTCCTGGATTCCCGCTGGTCAGCCGCCAGTTGGGGCTCACCGTCGGGCCTCATGAAGCGTGTCATCGGCGTTTCGCGGAGCTTTCGAATTTCTGCGAGGACTCTTGACGCGCCCTCCGGACGGGCCGAAGCTCTGGCCACTCGGTCATAGCAACCGGTTGCTACTTGTTACTGCGGCCAGATCCACGGTCCGGCCGTGCCGTGCTCCCCGAACCAGAAGGTGAGGCCCCATGCCTTCCCACGCCGGTGCTCCTCCCAGCCGCCGCCGGTTTCTCGCCCTGTCGGCCGGCGGTGCCGTGGCCGGTGCGGCGGCGCTGAGCGGTTGTGCGATGCAGGTGTCCTCCGGAGTCAGCGGCTCCGGAGAGACCGTCACCGTGATGGTCAACTCCGGCGACATACTCCCGGAGCAGGTCCAGCAGGCCAAGAAGGACCTCGGCATCAAGATCAAACTGGTGAAGTACGACATCACCAAGCTGATCGCGATGCTCACCAGCGGCAACCCGCCCGACCTGGTGCGCGGCGTCGGTGCCGTGGACCTGCCGTACTTCGCGGCGCGGGACGTGGCCGAGGAGCTGGACCCCTACTTCGCCCGGAGCAGCGTCCTCAGACTCGACGACCTGGACCCTGTCAACGACCTGTGGCGGTTCGACGGCCGCACCCAGGGCAGGGGCCCGCGCTACGGCATGGCGAAGGACTTCTCGCAGGACTCCATGTTCTGGTACAACACCGCGGCCTTCGACAAGGCCGGTGTCGACTATCCGCCGGAGACCGAGCCGGTCACCTACGAGGAGTGGCTGGACAACGCAAAGCGCCTCGTGCAGCGCAAGAACGGCCAGACCACCGTCTTCGGCGGCAGTTTCAACGGGCTGACCCGGGCCACGCTCCTGGCGACCATGACGGCGTCCGCCGGCGGCAGCCTCTTCAGCGACGACTTCTCCCGGGTCGACTTCACCACCCCCGAAGCCCGCAAGGCCCTGGCCTGGTACATGGACTACGCCAAGACCAAGGTCGGGCCGAGCCTCATCCAGCCCGACCCCAACGGCTGGGACGGTCCCACCTACCAGGCCGGGCGGCTGGCCATGTCGAACTCCGGCTACTGGCTGGGCGGCATGATCTACCCCGACAAGAAGCTCGCGGGGGTGTCCCGCCTGGCGCCCGCCCCGGTCTTCGCGGGCGGCCCGCGGATCAGCGCCTGCCAGGGCGGCACCGGCCTGTGGATGCCGCGCGGGGCGAAGAACAAGGACGCCGCATGGCGGGTCTTCGAGTGGTTCTTCGGCGAGGAGCCGGCCAAGGGGCGCGCCTCCGGCGGCTGGGGCATCCCCACCTTGAAGTCGCTGCGTTCGCTGATGCCCGCCCAGGAGGACTACCAGAAGCGGGTGCTGAAGGCACAGAACAACGAGCTGAAGCATTTCTCGGTCGTCTCCTTCACTCCTTACACCAGGGCGGACGCGATCGACGCCCTCTTCAACCAGATCGCCCCCGCCGCGATGAACGGCCAGATCTCCGTCGACACCCTCGCCGGGCGCCTCAACTCGGCCATCAACGAGCAGATGAAGCGCGGTAAGGAGCAAGTGGGATGACGGTCGACCAGATCTCCTCCGTCGCGGACCGGCCCGGCGCCGGCGCGCACGCCGGACGCGCACCGGCCACGGGCGGGCCGCGGATCTCCATGACCGCGCGCAGGCACCGGGCGTTCTACATGTTCACCTCGCCCTGGATCATCGGGTTCCTGCTGCTGACCATCGCGCCGATGGTGTACGCGCTGTGGCTGAGCTTCACCACGTTCGACGGCATCTCGCCCCACTGGCGCTACGTCGGACTCGGCAACTACCGCGAGCTGCTGAACGATCCGGTGACCTGGGACGCACTCGGCCGCGCGGGCCTGTTCGCCGTGACCTCGGTGCCGTTGTCGATCATCGCGGGGCTGGCCCTCGCGGTCCTGGTCAACCGGCCGATCAAGGCGCGCGGCCTGTTTCGCACCCTGCTGTATCTGCCCGCCGTGGTGCCGCCGGTGGGCGCGGGCCTCGCCTTCAAGTTGCTCTTCGACCAGAACTCCGGTGCCGCCAACGGCGTCCTGACCATCTTCGGCATCGACGCCGTGGGCTGGCTCGGAGACCCCTACGCCCGCTACGTGCTGCTGATGACTGTGCTCTGGGCCGCCGGAAACGTCATGATCATCTCGCTGGCCGGCCTCCAGGACGTACCCCGGGAACTCCACGAGGCCGCCCGCATCGACGGGGCGGGCGCCTGGCGCACCTTCCGCAGCATCACCGTGCCGCTGCTGTCACCCGTCCTGCTCTTCCAGACGGTGACCGGAATGATCGCCTCGGTGCAGACCATCATGCCGCTGCTGCTGGCCCCGCTCGGCGACACGAGCGGCATCACCACGGTCCCGCAGTCCAACTACCTGTACATGATGCACGTGTTCGCGCAGTACTTCGCGCTCGGCCGCTACGGCTACGCCTCCGCGCTGCTGTGGGTGCTCTTCGTCCTGATCCTCATCGTCACCGGACTCATCTTCAAGTTCACGTCCGGCGCGGTGTTCTACAACGTCGACCCGGAGGCGAAGAAGTGACCGCCACCAGTGTGCCGCCCAAGTCATCGTTGACCGACGTGCGCGTGCGGGTGCGTGCCAAGCGCCTCGTCCTCTACACGGTCCTCGTCTCCGTCACCGGGCTGTTCCTCGGCCCCTTCGGCTGGCTGGTCCTCTCCGGCCTGAAGACCCAGGGCGAACTGGCCGCCTCGCCCGTGCACTGGCTGCCCGAGGTCTTCCAGTGGCACAACTTCGCCGATGCCTTCAACCAGATCGACTTCCTCGGCTATGCCCGCAACTCCCTGATCATCGCCCTCCTCTACGCCACGCTCGTCACCCTGAGCTCGGCCTGGGTCGGCTTCGGCTTCGCCCGGCTCGACGCGCCCGGCAAGAAGGTGCTGTTCGGCATCCTGCTCGGCTCGATGATGCTGCCCCAGATGGTCACCCTGTTGCCGACCTACCTGATCTTCGCCAAGGTCGGCATGGTCGACACATACTGGCCGTGGGTGCTGTGGGGCCTGTCCGCGGCGCCGTATCTCGTCTTCCTCTTCCGGCAGTTCTTCGCGGGCATGCCGCGTGAGCTGGAGGAGGCCGCGATCGTCGACGGCTGCGGGTACACGTCGATCTTCTGGCGGATCTTCCTGCCGCAGTCCTGGCCTGTGCTGTCCGCGAGCTTCATCATCGCCTTCACCTGGACCTGGGGCGACTACATCGCCCCGCAGCTGCTGTTGTCCACCGACCGCACCACGCTCGCTGTCGCCGTGATGACCACCTATGTCAATGAAGGTGGCACGCCCGTCCCCGAACTCCAGGCCGCGGCCTCCGTGATGTACGTCGTCCCCATCCTGCTGATCTTCCTCGTCGCCCAGCGCGGCTTCGTCGCCGGCATGTCCACCTCCGGTCTCAAGTAGCCCCCGTACAACACCTCTTCTTCTTAAGGAACTTCACCATGAACGAAACCCAGAGCACCGGCCTGACCCGGCGCACCGTCATCCAGGCCGCGGGGGCCGCCGCGGCGGCCTACTCCCTGATCGGAGCGGCAGCAGGCACGGCGACGGCGGCGGACGACAGACCGGAGGCCGCCGACCGGCTGGTGATCCACCCCGTCCCGGGCGCGATGGCGATCAACACCACCTTCGTCGTCAAGGCCCGCACGCCGGGCGGCCAGTGGAAGCCGGTGCCGGTCTTGCGCGCCACCACGAAGACCATCAACGAGAAGACCGGGGCCGGCATCATCCGGCAGACCTCGGTCGCCAGCCTGGACTTCACCGGCACCGTGGAAGTGCAGGTCACCTGGTCCAAGGGCACGATCCCCTCGGCGCGGATCCGCCCGCTGTCGTATGGCATCGAGCCCCAGGTCAGCGGCGACACGATCACCTTCAGCCTGACCGAGCCGCGCAACCTCTCCATCGAGATCGACGGCGACATCTACGGCAACCTGCAGCTGCACGCCAACCCGATCGAGAAGACCCGGCCGGAGCAGGACGACCCCGACGTCATCTACTTCGGCCCCGGCATCCACACCCCCTCGGGCGGCGTGGTGCAGGTGCCCAGCGGCAAGACCGTGTACCTGGCCGGTGGCGCGGTGCTGAAGGCACGGGTGGAGTTCATCAACGTGGAGAACGCACGGCTGCTCGGCCGCGGCATCATCTGGGACTCCGACGCCGCCACCCTGGTGAAGTTCTCCAAGAACATCGAGATCGACGGCATCCTCGTCCTCAACCCGAAGTCCGGCTACTCCTGCACCATCGGCCAGTCCAAGCAGGTCACCGTCCGCAACCTGCACTCCTACAGCTCCGGCCAGTGGGGCGACGGCATCGACGTGTTCAGCAGCGAGGACGTCCTGATCGAGGGCGTCTGGATGCGCAACAGCGACGACTGCATCGCCATCTACGCCCACCGCTGGGACTACTACGGCGACTGCCGCAACGTCACCGTCCGCAACTCCACCCTCTGGGCCGACATCGCCCACCCGGTGAACATGGGCACGCATGGCAACCCGGAGAAGCCCGAGACCATCGAGAACATCGTCTTCAGCAACATCGACGTCCTCCAGCACCGCGAGCCGCAGGTCCTCTACCAGGGCTGCTTCGCCCTCAACCCGGGCGACCGCAACCTCATCCGGGGCGTCCGCATCCAGGACGTACGCGTCGAGGACTTCACCTGGGGCCAGCTGATCAACATGCGGGTCATGGCCAACCGGTACAACGCCGCGCCCGGCCGGGGCATCGAGGACGTCTACGTGCGGAACCTGACGTACGACGGCACGCACGCCAACATGGCGATCCTGACCGGCTACGACGCCGACCGCCCCATCAAGAACCTCACCTTCCAGAACCTGGCGATCAACGGCACGGTCGTCCACGACAAGATGCGCAAGCCCGGCTGGTACCTGACCACCGACATGGTGCCGGCGTTCGCCAACGAACACGTGCAGAACCTCCGCTTCCTGGACTCCGCCACGGCGGCCTCCACAGTCGCCCCGGAGATCACCAGCGCCGGCGAGTCCACGGCCACCGCGCGCCTGGCCTTCAACCACCTCGTCACCGCGACCGCGCTGCCGACGTCGTTCGGCGCCGAGGGGCTGCCCAAGGGCCTCGAGGTCGACGAGAAGACCGGCCAGATCTCCGGCACCGCGCAGGTCCCCGGCACCTACACGGTCACCGTCTCCGCCACCAACACCGTGGGCACGGCGACCAAGACCCTCACGCTCACCGTGCAGCACCCGTAAGCCAGGAGTGATCCGTGCATTCCCTCAGCCGACGGACGTTCATCGGCGCGGCTGGTCTCGCGGGTGTGGCCGGAGCCGGACTGCTGTCCGCTGCCGCCACGCCCGCGTGGGCCCAGTCCGCCGAAGCGGCGTTCGCCTTCGCGCATCCCGGTCTGCTGCACTCCCGCGCGGACCTGGCCCGGATGAAGTCAGCGGTGGCGCAGGGACGCGACCCGATCGCGTCCGGCTTCGCCGCGATGGCCGCCGACTTCCGTTCCCAGCACACCTACGCCGTCCGCAACACCGGACAGATCACCACCTGGGGCCGCGGCCCCACCGACAACACCAGCCAGGCCGTCACCGACGCGGCCGCCGCCTACCAGAACGCCCTGATGTGGGCGGTCACCGGCGACGTACGCCACGCCGACAAGGCCCGCGACATCCTCGACGTCTGGGCCGCCTCCCTCACCGGCATCACCGGCGCCGACGGACAGCTCGGCGCCGGGATCCAGGGCTTCAAGTTCGTCAACGCCGCCGAGATCCTGCGGCACAGCGGCTACGACGGCTGGTCCCGGGAGTCCGTGCTGCGCTGCGAGCGCTCCTTCACCGACGTCTGGTATCCGGCCCTGTCCGGCTACTGCCTCTACGCCAACGGCAACTGGGACATCGCCGCGCTGCGCACCATCCTCGCCATCGCCGTGTTCTGCGACAACCGGGTGATGTTCGAGGACGCCCTGCGGTTCGCGGCCGCCGGCTCCGGCAACGGCTCGGTGCTGCACCGCATCGTCACCGCCGCCGGCCAGGGCCAGGAGTCCGGCCGCGACCAGGCCCACGAACAGCTCGCCGTCGGCCTGCTGGCGGACGCGGCCGAGGTCGCCTGGCAGCAGGGCGTGGACCTGTACGGCTTCGCCGACGACCGGATCCTCGCCAACTTCGAGTACTTCGCCCGCTACAACCTCGGTGACAACTCCGTACCGTTCACCCCCGACCTCGACCGCACCGGCAAGTACATCAAGCTGACCGTCTCCGACCGGCAGCGCGGAGTGATCCGCCCGCTGTGGGAGATGGCGTACGCGCACTACGCGGGACGCCTCGGCAAACCCGCCCCCTACAGCAAGAAGGTCATCTTCCGGGGCACGGACGGAGCACGCGTGGTGGAGGGCTACCAGGAAGACCACCCGGGCTGGGGCACGCTCACCTACGCCGGGACGGCGACCGCCTCACCCGCCGCGCCGACGGCACCCGCCGGGATCACCGCGGTCGGCGACGACCACGCCGTCACCGTGTCCTGGCTGCCGTCCGCGTGGGCGACCGGCTACACGGTCCGGCGGGCGACCGGTCCGGACGGGCCGTACGAGCGGCTCGCGTCCGGGATCGAGGGGGTGCGGTTCACCGACCACGACGTCCGCCCCGGCCGGACGTACCACTACACGGTCACCGCCACCAACTCCCTGGGCACGAGCGCGGCTTCCGCCTGGACCGCGGCGACCGCCGGTCTCCCCGAGCCCTGGTCGACCCGGGACCTGGGGAACGTGAAGATCCCGGGCTCCGCCGCCTTCGACGGCGAGCGCTTCGTGCTGGAGGCGAGCGGCACCGCGGACACCTACCGGCTAGCCCACCTGCCGCTGTACGGCGACGGCGTCGTCACCGCGCGGATCGTCTTCCCGCTCAGCTCCCAGTACTCCAAGATCGGCGTCACCGTCCGCGACTCCCTCGACCCGGACGCCGCGCACGCCTCGATGCTGATCCAGGGGCTGCCGCTGCACACCTGGAGCGGCGTGTGGAGCGTCCGCCCGTCGGCCGGGGCATCCGTCTCCGGCACCGGCAGCACGCCCGTGCCGCCCTCCCAGCAGCAGGCCATCACCAGCGCCGCGGCGTTCCCGATCTCCGACCTCGGCACGCTGCCCGAGTCGGCGACCCCCCTTCAGGCGCCGTACGTCGAGGGCGCCGGCGACGGCTACCGGCTGCGGATGCCGTACTGGGTGCGCGTGGAACGCAAGGGCCGACGCTGCACCGGGTCCCTCTCCCCGGACGGCATCCGGTGGACCGAAGTCGGCTCCACCGAGGTCGAGTTGGGGCGCGCGACACACGCGGGTCTCGTCCTTACCTCCTGCCTGGGCGTCGACGAGGCATACGCCGAGACCGGCACCGGCGCCTTCGACAACGTCAGCGTGACGTCGTCGGCCACCGGCGAGGTCTGGCACACGCCACGCCCCACGCGCACCGCCACCGACCTGCGGGCGGCCACCGGCGCCGACGCCGTCGAGCTCAGCTGGAGCGACCCGGACCTCTCGGCCACGTACACGGTCCTGCGGGCCACGGACGCGGCGGGCCCGTACACGACGCTCGCGAACGGTGTCGGCCCGGTCGGCTTCGGCACCCGCATCCGGTACGCGGACGCCACCGGCAGACCCGGCACGACGTACCACTACGCCGTCGTCAAGACCAACTCCGACGGGCGGGGCCCGCGTTCGGCTCCGGCGCACGCCGAGATGCCGACCCCCGCCAAGCCGGAGTTCGTCTCCCAGGACACCGCGTTCGCGAACCGGGGCGACGAGTTCCGTCATCTGCTGCGGGCCGCGCACGAACCCGTACGGTTCACCGCGCGCGGCCTGCCCGACGGACTGCGCCTCGACCCGCGCACCGGCCTGATCTCCGGAACACCCACCGAGGAGGGAGAGTTCAGGGTCACGACCACTGCGGCCAATGCGGCGGGCACCGCGACCTCCACCCTCACGCTCACCGTCGGCACCCCACCGCCCGCGCCCTGGTCGTACGGCGACCTCGGCGACGTCGTACTCGACGAGCGCGAACTCGGCGCCTACGGCGTGGTGTCCATCCGCACCCCCGGCAGCACCGCATACGAAGACGGGACTTTCGTGGTGCGCGGTGCCGGAACCGATCTGACCGTCAACAACCAGGGAATGACAGGCCAGTTCGTACGCCGCCCGGTCACCGGCGACTGCGAGATCACCGCCCGGCTCGTCTCCCGCACGGGCGCGAGTGCCGACCGGGTGGGCCTGCTGATGGCCAAGTCCCTGTCACCGTTCGACCAGGCCGCCGGGGCGATCGTCTCCGGCGGGACGACCGCGCAGCTCATGCTGCGCACCACCGTGGCCGGCCGGTCGACCTTCACCGGCAACGGCACGGCCCGACTCCCCAGCCTGCTGCGGCTGAAGCGCACCGGGACCGCCTTCACCGCAGCCCTGTCCACCGATGACGGCGTCAGCTGGACCCCCCTCGCCGGGGGAGAGATCCCCGGCTTCGGCGACGCCCCCTACTACGTGGGCCTCGTGGTCTGCTCCCGCAGCCCCCTGGTCCGCAGCACCACCGAGTTCGACGAGGTGAGCATCACCGCCATGTAGATCCTCCAAGGAATGGAGATGCACGAATGAGCCGCACTTCCCCCCACAGGCACCTCCACACACCAGAGTTGAGCCGCCGTGGTCTGCTGAAGACCGCCGGCGGCCTCACCGCCGCCCTCGCAGTCGGCGGGTCCGCGGCCGTGCTGGCGGGCAGCACGGCCGACGCGGCCCCCGCGACCTTCACCCACCCCGGCATGCTGCACAACTGGGGCGACATCAACCGGGCCAAGGTCAGGGTAGCCGCGGGCAACGACCCCTGGCTGTCCGGCTGGAACCGGCTGACCGCCAACTCCCACTCACAGTCCACCTGGACGCCCCGCCCCACGGCCACGATCATCCGCGGCGGCGACGGCCAGAACTACCCCCAGCTCTACAACGACATCCACGCCGCCTACCAGAACGCGCTGCGCTGGCACGTGGGCGGCACCGCCGCGAACGGCGACTGCGCCGTGCGCATCCTCAACGCCTGGTCGTCCACGCTCACCACCATCACCGGAAACGCCGACCGGTACCTGGCCGCCGGCCTGTACGGCTGGCAGTTCGCGAACGTCGCCGAGCTCATGCGCGGCTACGCCGGGTTCGACCTCAACCGGTTCAAGACGATGATGCTCAACGTCTTCTACCCGCTCAACGACCGGTTCCTCCGCGAGCACAACGACGCCTGCATCACCAACTACTGGGCGAACTGGGACCTGTGCAACATGGCCTCGATCATGGCCATCGGGATCCTGTGCGACGACGGCGCCAAGTACGACCAAGCCGTCAACTACTTCAAGAGCGGCGGCGGCAACGGCCAGATCCAGCGGGCGGTGCCGTTCCTGTACCCGAACGTCGAGGGCTACGACCTCGGCCAGTGGCAGGAGTCCGGCCGCGACCAGGGCCACACCGTCATGGGCATGGGTCAGATGGGCGCCCTGTGCGAGATGGCCTGGAACCAGGGCGACGACCTGTACTCCTACGACGGCCGCCGCTTCATGAAAGCCGCCCAGTACGTCGCCAAGTACAACCTGGGCATGAACGTGCCCTACACCACCTACACCTGGGGCAGCGGCCAGAACTGCGCCCAGCAGTCACAGACGGTCATCGGCTCCGGGTCCCGCGGCCAGGTCCGCCCGGTGTGGGCGATGCTCCACTACCACTACAACCGGCGCCTGTACCTCGACGACAGGTACATCTCCCAGATGTGCTTCTCGGTCGCCCCCGAGGGCGGCGGCGGGGACTACGGATCGACCAGCGGAGGCTATGACCAGCTCGGCTTCGGCACGCTGATGTACGCCAAATAGGCGCTGAACCGGCTCGTGCACCGGAATACCTCCGAGCGATGTGATGCTCTGATGTGAACGGTGCACGAGCACGGTGAAGGGCTGGTGGGCGGATGACCGCAGCAGACCTGACGGGCCCCGTGGTGAGCACACCGTACGGGGCGGTACGCGGCCGGTACGAGCAGGGAGTCGCGGTGTTCCGGGGCATCCCGTACGCCGCACCCCCCTTCGGGCCGCGCCGTTTCCGGCCTCCGGTGCCTCCCGAGCCCTGGGACGGTGTGCGGGACGCGGGCGCCTTCGGGCCGACGCCGCCGAAACCGCCGTACTCGGAGGCGTTCGCCCAGTATCTTTCGGACCCGGTCGTGCCCGGGGACGACTGCCTCAATCTGAACGTGTGGACCCCCGAGCCGGGCCGCGGCGCCCGGCTCCCGGTCCTGGTGTGGCTGCACGGCGGGGCCCTGACCAGGGGCTCGTCGTGTGTGCCCGTGTACGACGGACGCACCTTCGCCCGCGACGGGATCGTCCTCGTGTCCCTCAACTACCGGCTCGGAGTGGAGGGCTACGGACTGTTCCCGGACGCCCCCGCCAATCCGGGCCTGCGCGACCAGCTCGCCGCCCTGCGCTGGGTGCACGAGTCGATCGAGGCCTTCGGCGGTGACCCCGACCGGGTGACCCTCTGCGGACAGTCGGCCGGCGCGATCAGCATCGGTGCCCTGATCGCCGCCCCGCAGGCCCAGGGCCTGTTCCGGCGCGCGGTCCTGCAGAGCGGGCCGCCCGAGGCGGCCGAGCGGGACAACGTACGGCGGATGGTGCGCCGGATGGCGACCCGGCTGAAGGTGCCCGCGACCGCCGAGGCCTTCGCCGCCGTCGACCGCGACCTGCTGCTGCGCACCCAGGCCGAGGTGGGCCGGCTCAGCAGCCCCGTGCTGGGCGGGCCGGCCTTCGGGATCGTCGTCGACGACGACATCGTCCCCCGCGATCCCCTCCAGGCCCTGGTCGAGGGCCGGGTCGCCGAGGGCGTGGACCTGCTCATGGGCTGGACCCGCGACGAGTACCGGCTGTGGCTCGTGCCCGGCGGGCTGCTGGAGCGCGTCGACCGGCTCGGCCCGGTCGCCCTGGCCGGGGCCATGGCCCGCTGCCACTGCGGCCACGAGGTCCCGCGCGGCTACCGTGCCCTGCACCCCGAGGCCGGCACCGCGGAGATCGTCGGCCAGCTGGTCACCGACCACCTGCTGCGCATTCCGCTGCACCGCCTGGCCGACGCCCGCCCCGGATCGTCGTACGTCTACGAGTTCGCCTGGCCCTCCCTGCTGCCCGGCCTCGGCGCCTGCCACGCCCTGGAACTCGGGTTCGTCTTCGACACCGGCGAGGTGCCCGAGGCCGCCAAGCTGGCGGGTGAGGGTGCGCCGACCGAGCTGGCCGACGCGATGCACACGGCGTGGGTGCGCTTCGCGGCCGACGGCGACCCGGGCTGGGAGGCGTGGGACGCCACCCATCCGGTGCGGATCTTCGGCGAGGTCGAGCCGGCGGGGGAGGCCGGTGATCGGGCAGCGTCGGGCGAGCAGAGGACGCTGAGAGAGCCGTACACCGTGTATGGCCCGCGCGACCGCGAGCTGGCCCTGTGGACGGCCGACGCCACGGCTCGGGAATCCGCGCCCCCGGCCGTTCCTGCCGACGGTGCGGCCGCGCGTCGTGCGGAACTGCGGTCGGTCGCACGCCTGCTCCGTCGCTCCGGCGGCGTCCGTCGGCAGTGACGCGGGGCAGGACTACGGGTGACGGGAGCTCACTCCACCGCCCGCACCGAGTCCCGCACCACGACATGCGTGCCCAGCAGCAGGTGCTCGGCCGGGGCGTCCGCGGGGTGGCCGAGGGCGGTGCGGACCGCGAGGCGGCCCAGTTCCTCGTAGGGGACGTGCACCGTCGTCAGGGCGGGGTGCAGGTCGCGGGCGAAGGGAATGTCGTCGTAACCGGCCAGCGAAACATCGCCGGGGACGTCGAGGCCCGCCTCGTGCAGGGCGGTGAGCGCGCCCGCCGCGACCATGTCGGTGGCGGCGACCACCGCGGTGAACTCCAGCCCCTCCGCGAGGGCTCGGCGCATCAGCTGGTGCCCGGAGTCGCGGGTGAAGTCGCCGTGCAGGAGCAGGGCCGGATCGGGGTCGACGCCGCGGGCGCGGTGGGCGGCGAGGTAGCCGCGTTCGCGGCCCAGCGCGGTGCTGTGGTCGGGTTTGCCGCCGAGGAAGAGGATCCGCCGGTGGCCCTGGGCCAGGACGTGCGCGACCAGGGCGTAGGCGCCGCCCTCGTTGTCGTACTCGATGACCGTGACCGGCGCCCCCGGGCCCAGCGGCGGGCGACCGCACAGGACGAGCCGGGAACCCGCGGAGGCCAGTGAGTCGGCCATCCGGCGGGTGCGCTCGCGGTACTCCGGGGTGTCGGCGCCGCCGCCCACCAGGATCACCGCGGCGGCCCGCTGGGCGCGCATCATCTCCACGAAGTCCAGCTCGTGCTGGACGTCGCCCTCCGTGCTGCACACCAGGCACAGATGACCGAGCCGGGTCGCCTCGCGCTCCACGCCGTGCGCCATGTGCGCGAACGACGGACCGGTGATGTCCTCCAGGACGAACGCCAGCGTGGGCGTCCCGACGCCCGCGACCGCCTTGGCACGCGCGTCGGCGACGTAGTCCAGGTCGCGCACGGCCCGCATCACACGCGTACGGGTCGCCGAACTCACCGGGTACGCCCCGCCGAGCACGCGCGACACCGTCGACGCGGACACCCCCGCCCGCAACGCCACGTCCCGGATCGTGCTCCGGCTCGCGCTCCCACTCTTGCGCGTCATACCCCACCCCGCCCCTCTCCCCGATCCCTGCGCCCCCTCCGGGAACTGCGGCAACAACGATGGAAACCGGTTCCCGGTGCGGTGAGGCTAGCAGCGCGGAGGGGTCAGGACGAGGTGAGCGGCGGGAGGGGGGAAGGGCCAGGCCGCCGACGGCCGACGAACCGTCGGTCAGACCGTCAGGGTGCGCGCGATGGACGTGATCGCCTCCGGTCCCACCCGGCAGCACCCGCCGATCAGCCGGGCCCCGGCGGAGCGCCAGCCCTCGACCTGTTCGGGGGTGAAGGTGGAACGGCCGCTCCAGGCGCGGGCCTCCGCGTCCCAGCTCTCGCCGCTGTTGGGGTAGACGACCACCGGCTTGCCGGTCACCCGCGCCGCCGTCCCCACCGCGGCGTCCACGTCCTCGGGGGCGCAGCAGTTCACGCCCACCGCGATCACCTCGTCCACGTCGGCGGCCAGGGCGAAGGCCTCCTGAAGCGGCTGCCCGGCGCGGGTGCGGTCGCCGGCCACGGTGTACGACAGCCAGGCCGGCACCCCGAGTCCGTGCACCGCCCGCAGCAGGGCCGTCGCCTCGTCGGCGTCGGGGACCGTCTCCAGAGCGAGCACGTCGGGCCCGGCGGCGGCCAGCACCTCCATACGGGGCCGGTGGAAGCGCTCCAGTTCGCCGACCGTGAGCCCGTAACGGCCCCGGTACTCGGAGCCGTCCGCGAGCATCGCCCCGTACGGGCCGACGGACGCCGCCACCCACAGCGGGCGCGCGGCGCGTGCCCGGCGCGCCGCCTTGCGCGCCAACTCCACGCTCAGACCGATGAGTTCGGCCGCCCGCTCGCGGCCGATCCCGCGCTTGCCGAAACCCTCGAAGGTGGCCTGGTAGCTGGCGGTGATCGCCACGTCCGCGCCCGCCAGGTAGTAGGCGAGGTGCGCCTCGGTGATCGCCTCGGGCCGCTCGGCGAGCAGCCGCGCCGACCACAGCTCGTCGCTCAGGTCGTGCCCGGCCGACTCGAGCTGGTTGGACATGCCGCCGTCGAGCACGACCGTACCGGCGGCGAGGGCGTCTGCGAGGCTGAGCGGGGTTTCGGGGGTGTTGCTGGTCATGTCACGACGCTACGCGCTCCGCTGGAAGTGCCGCGATCTGCCGTCGATCGTCTGCGGCACCGTCGTGGCTGGGCGCGCCCACGGTGGGGGTCCCCCCGCTCGAGCGAAGCCGAGAGTGGGGGAGGAGCCGCATATCGAAACAGCCCCGCGCCCCTTTGGGGCGCTGCCCAACCGCACACACCAGGCGCCGACCGGCCGGTGATGACCCCCGTACACCCACCGGCCGGTCGACGCGGACCAGGAGTCACCCGTGGGCGGCGTGCCGTCCGCCGCGCCGTCGCCCGCGGCGGGTGCGCCGCGTCGCCGGGATCAGGAGCCCGCCCAGCAGCCCGGCGGCGAGGACGTACGGCCACCAGCCCAGCCCGGAGTCGTCGGCGGTGCTCGCGCTGCGCGTGCCCGGCGTCGGAGCGCCGGATGCCGGTGCGTGGGCCGGGGATGCCGACGGGCTCTCGGCGGCGGCGGTGAGGACGACGTCGTTGCCGTCGCCGCCCCGGTAGGTGATGCGGTGGACGGTGTCGGCGAACTTCACCTCGGCGCCCTCGCGCAGGCCCTTGAAGGCGCCCTTCGTCGCCCCCCGGCCCTGGTTGTCGAGGACGGTGATCTCGCGGTCCGGGTCGTTCCCGGCGGCGGACAGATCGAGGTCACCGGCCAGTCGCACCGCACCCCCGCTCACCTTCAACGGCGTGTCCCTGAGAACCAGTCGACCGTCCGCGCGCTGCGTGAAGCCCCCGGTCACCGTGAGCCCGCCCGCGACCACGCCCTCGTTGGTCACCGCCCCCTTCACGGTGCCCTTGCCGGTGAGTGTGGTCGTCACCCGCAGCCCCGACGCGCCGACGTCCAGCCGCGCGCCCGCCGACGTCAGCCGGATCTCCCTGCTGCGGGTGAGCGTGGCCCCCGAGCGCAGCGCCAGCGTGCCCTTCCTGACCGTCGTCGTGCCGGTGTACGTCACTCCGCTCCCGGCCAGCGTCGTGGTGGCCGCGCCCGACTGCACGAACGCCCCCGACCCGCTGACCCGGGACAGCGAGACCGGCGTCGACGCGTTCCGCACCACGAGCGTGCCGTCGTTCACCACCCGGCACAGGTCGCCGTCCATCCACAGCGAGCCGTCGCCCTGCGCCGACCCCAGCCGCAGCACCGCGCCCTTCTCGACGGTGGTCGAGCCGTCGTAGTACTGCTTCGCCGCGAAGGTCACGTCGTTCCCCCGCGTCCCCGCGATGACGACGTCCCCGGCGCCGGGTGCGGCAAGGGTGTCGTGGAAGCGGCCGCCGCCGATGGGAGCGCCCAGCGTCACCGGCCCGTTGTAGTCGAAGGTGAGCAGGGAACGCGACCGGGCCGCCAGCAGGTTGATGTAGACCGTCTCGGCGGTCCCCGGCATGAAGATCTTGTTCGTCGTGCCGTCGCCCCACTGTACGTTCGCGCCCTTGATGTTGGTGCCGCGCTTGTTGATGTTCTTGCGCGCGGGCGTCCAGTTCAGCGCGGGGTCGCTGAGCGAGGGATCGGTGTCGCCGCCCTGGTCCGACCAGCTGTACTGGCCGGTGAGCACGACCTTGCTGCCGGGCCGCGACTGGACGTTGATGTCGCTGCCGTACTCGCGCTGGTAGAAGTCCATCCCCATGGTGACGGTCCGGCCCAGCGGGGTGTCCACGGTGTACGTGCCCTGGTTGAGGATCTTGCGTACGTTCGGCAGCGACGTCGCGAACTCCGGCCGTCCGGCGTTGACCTGCGTACCGTTGTCGATCACCCCGGAGAAGGGGTGGGTGCCCGACAGGTCCCAGGTGCCCCAGAGGAACCTCGGCTGGGTGATCAGCCCGGTGCCGCTGATGGTGCCCAGGTTGTAGGCGCTCTTCAGGGACAGGCGCAGGGTGCCGTCGACCCGGATGTTGTCCTGGTTGAGCCGGAACGCGGGCGTGTTGTACGGGAAGTGGCCGATCAGGCCGGTCGTGCCGCCGTTGCCGTACTGGAGCGTGGCGCCGCGCTCGACGGTGATCGCCGGTGGGTCGGGGTTGGTCGTGGTGACGTACGGGTGGTTGCCGCCCTGCGTGGTCACCTTCTGCCGCCGCCGGGACTCGGGCAGCGTGAAGTCACTGTCCTTGGTGAGGATCAGCGTTCCGCTGCCGCGCACGGTGAGCGTGCCCTCACCGCGGAAGACGCCGTCGTACGTCGTCGTCCCGGACGGGACGGTGACGACCGTGTCGCCGGTGAGCGTGACGTCCCGGCCCCCGAGGACGTCGGCGGTGACGTCCCGGGGGCCGGCGGCCGTCGCCGGGGGAGCGGTGACCATGAGGGCGACCGTCGCGAGGGCGCCGGCGGCCGCTGCTGTCTTGTGAGTAAGGCTGCGCACGTGATCGGAGACGGGCGGAGGCTGCCGCCGATAACAGAAAATTCGCGTTCCTCTTTGTCTCGCCGGACCCGTTGACCTCCTCGTAACACGCCTTTACCTTTTCGGCGTTCGGAATAACAGATGTCGTACGAAATCTCGAACCAAGAGCCGAGAGACGACCGAGAGGCAGTCCGCATGAGCCGCGCCGACGACCTGCCCCCCACCCCCGACCGCCGACTGGTGCTGAAGGGCGCCGCCCTTGCCGCGGGCGCCCTGGCCGCCGCACCCGCAACGGCCCTGGCAGCCACCCCCACCGCGAAGTCGAAGGCAGCAGGCCCCTACGTGAACCCCCTCGTCCCCAACCGCGCCGACCCGCACATCACCCGCCACACCGACGGCTTCTACTACTTCACCGCCACCGCCCCCGAGTACGACCGCATCATCCTGCGCCGCTCCCGCACCCTGAACGGCCTCACGACCGCTGCCGAGTCCGTCATCTGGCGGGCGCACCCCACCGGCGACATGGGCGCCCACATCTGGGCGCCGGAGATGCACCGGATCGGCGGCAAGTGGTACATCTACTTCGCCGCCGCGCCCGCCGAGGACGTGTGGCGCATCCGCATCTGGGTGCTGGAGAACTCCCACCCCAACCCCTTCCGCGGCACCTGGGTCGAGAAGGGCCAGATCAAGACGGCGTGGGAGACCTTCTCCCTGGACGCGACCACCTTCACCCACCGCGGCACCCGCTACCTCGCCTGGGCCCAGCACGAGCCCGGCATGGACAACAACACCGCCCTGTGGCTGAGCAAGATGGCGAACCCCTGGACCCTGACGGGCCCCCAGGTCCGGCTCTCGACCCCCGAGTACGACTGGGAGTGCATCGGCTACAAGGTCAACGAGGGCGCGTACGTCCTCCAGCGCAACGGCCGCGTCTTCATGACGTACTCGGCGAGCGCCACCGACCACAACTACTGCATGGGCCTGCTGACCGCCCCCGCCGACAGCGACCTCATGAACCCGGCCAACTGGTCGAAGTCCCCGACCCCGGTCTTCACCAGCAACGACACCACCAAGCAGTACGGCCCGGGCCACAACTGCTTCACGGTCGCCGAGGACGGCCGCACCGACGTCCTCGTCTACCACGCCCGCCAGTACAAGGAGATCAACGGCGACCCGCTCAACGACCCCAACCGCCACACCCGCGTCCAGACCCTCGGCTGGAAGCCGGACGGCACCCCCGACTTCGGCATTCCGGTCGCCGACAGCGCTGCGGCAGGAGGCGTGAGATGAGGCGCGCGTACGCGATCCTCCTGGCGCTGTGCTGTGCGCTCGCCGGTGCCCTGGTCACCGCCGCCCCGGCGAGCGCCGCACCCCAGACCCTCACCAACGGCACCCAGTTCACGGACACCTCCGGCAACCCCGTGCACGCCCACGGCGGCGGCGTCATCAAGGTCGGCTCCTACTACTACTGGTTCGGCGAGCACCGCAACGCCGACAACACGTTCCGTTACGTCGACGCCTACCGCTCCACCGACCTGAAGAACTGGGAGTTCAGGAACCACGTCCTGACCCAGTCCACCCACCCGGAGCTGGCCGTCGCCAACATCGAGCGGCCGAAGGTCATGTACAACGCGTCCACCGGCAAGTTCGTGATGTGGATGCACAAGGAAAACGGTTCCGACTACAGCGAGGCCCGCGCGGCCGTCGCCGTCTCGGACACGGTCGACGGAAACTACACCTGGCAGGGCAGCTTCCGCCCGCTCGGCCAGCACATGTCCCGGGACATCACGGTCTTCGTCGACACCGACGGAACCGGTTACATGGTCTCCGCCGCCCGTGAGAACTACGACCTGCACATCTACCGCCTGACCAGCGACTACACCGGCATCGCCGCCCTGGTCGCCGACCCCTGGCACGGCGGACACCGCGAGGCACCGGCGCTGTTCAAGCGCAACGGGGTGTACTTCATGCTGACGTCGGGCGCCACCGGCTGGAGCCCCAACCAGCAGCAGTACGCGACGGCCACCAACCTCGCGGGCCCCTGGTCGGCGATGACGAACGTCGGCGACTCGACGGCGTACGGCTCCCAGACCACGTACGTCCTTCCGGTGCAGGGCAGTTCGGGCACCTCGTACCTGTACCTGGGCGACCGCTGGGGCAACTCCTTCGGCGGGACCGTCAACGACTCCCGCTACGTCTGGCTGCCGCTGACCTTCCCCACCTCGACCTCCATGTCGATGTCCTGGTCCCCGGAGGTCACCGTCGACGCGGCGGCCGGGACGATCAGCGGGACGAGTGCCACGTACAACACGCTGATCGCCCGGCACAGCTCCAGGTGCGCCGACGTGACCGGCCAGTCGCAGTGGCAGGGCGCCCAGATCAAGCAGTACGACTGCAACGGCGGCACCAACCAGAAGTACTGGTTCAAGTCCGTCGGAAGCGGTTACTACCAGCTGATGGTGCGCAACAGCTCCCTGTGCGTGCAGGAGAACGCGAGCACGGTGACCCAGGAGAACTGCAACGCGTCGGCCACCAGCCAGCAGTGGTCGCTCACCACCACGGGCAACTACGTGAACGTCAGGTCCCGCGCGACCGGCGAGTGCCTGGACGTGTCCGGCGCGTCCACCGCCAACTCCGCCGCGATCATCACGTACACCTGCAACGGAGGTACCAACCAGCAGTGGACGCGCGGGACATGATCCACCTCGGGATCAGGACAGCAGATCGATCGCGTCGATCGACGTGCCCGCACTGAGATAGCCGGTCGCCCCCGAGCCGCTCACCACATGGATCTTCAGCGTGTTGTACGCGCCGGTGTCCGTCAGCCAGGCGGACGCCGGCACGCTGTAGGTGAACGTGTGGTTGTTGCCCCGGTACGAGCCGTTGGTCAGCGACCGCGTGTTCGGCTGGGTGGGCGGCGCGGGGATCGCCGACGTCCAGGTGTCGTTGACGACGACCTGCGGCCGGCCGTTGGCGTAGGCCGTTGTCACGCCGATGCGCAGGGTGTGCGCGGCGGCGGCCTGCGCGGCCGTCAGCCGGAAGTACACGATCAGCCCGCTGTTGACGTCCTTCCACAGATAGCAGGGGAAGGCGGACGTCTCGCTGCCGCTGCCGATCACCACGTTGCCGGTCCAGGCGGCGGCCCGGACGTCGGACGGATGCGCGTACGTCATCAGGTCCGCGTTCTTGAAGCCGCTGGGTGTGCCGTTCCAGTCGCCGATCCGCCAGATCGCGCTCGCGTTACTGGGGTCGTTCGACGACGGGATCGCGATCGTGTTGAGCGTCGTGGTCGAGCCCGCACTCACGGTCACCGACGAGGTGTGCACGGCGAGTTCGCCCTTGAAGACGGTCAGGGTGTACGTCCCCGGAAGGACCCCGCCGATGGAGAAGTAGCCGTCCGAGGCGCGGGCGGAACCCCAGTACTGCGCCGCCGAGTTGGCGATACCCACCGTGTACGGGTACGCCGTGTTGCGCCCGCTGATGCCCACACCCGCCACCCGACCCCGGCCACCGGCGCCCACGTACCCGGAGATGCCGAGCGAATCCGCCCACGGGGTGGTCAGCGTGCCCGGGAACAACGCCGAGGACGGTGCCCCGCCGTCCGTGAAGGCGATGACGTACGGCCCCTGGAGGCCGAAGCGCTGGGCCTCCGTCTGGTTCTGGCCGTAGTAGAGGATCTCGTACAGACCGCCGCCGTCCGCGCTCTGGTGCCGCAGCAGGGAGCGGTAGAACGGGCCGCCGGAGGCCTTCTCGTGGTTGCTGCGCACGATCCACAGGCCGACGCCGTTTGCCGTCCAGCCGATGTAGTCGTAGTCCATCACCCGGAGCTTCGAGTAGTGCTTCGAGCGGGTCTGGCCGTCGGACTTCGCGAACACGTCCGAGGCCTCGATGGTGGTGGGCGCGTAGGTGTAGGAGTCGGGCTCGTCGTTGAGGAACAGGCCCTTTCTGACGCGCAGGATGTAACGGGTTGCCGAAACCGAGGTGTCGGCCTTGTTGGTCCAGAGGTAGATGTTGTTCTCGCCGCTGCGGGCCGCGTAGTAGTGCCTGAGCGTGCCGTACGTGACGGAGATCAGGATCGTCGAACCGGACTGCCTGATCGTCACGGTGGAGCTGCCGAGGCCGGACTCGATGTGCGAGTTCATGCCGCCGTAGCCCTGGTACTCGGTGCCGCGGTAGACCAGCGAGGTCAGGTCACCGTTGGTCTTGCTGACCTTGAAGACGAGGTCGGCGCCGGTGTCGACGACGTAGTTCGAGCCGTCGTCGCTCCAGCCGAAGGCAGCGGCGGACGCGGACCGGGCGAGCGGGCCGGCGAGCGCCGCCGTGCCGGCGGTGGCCGCGGCGCCGAGGACGAAGGTACGGCGTCGGACCGGTCGGTTCACGGATCCGGACATGGGGGGTGCCTCCTTCGGGAGGTGCGGGGGGTGCGGGTGCATCGCAGGGTGGCAGTCGAACCGATTTCGCGAAAGGGCTTTCGCTCAGAGAGCGTTGTTCGCGCTGCAAATATCAGCTCAAGGGTTGGAAAGCGCTTGCCGCGAGCGGTACCGTCCAGCGGCCAGGCCTTGTCGACCTGTCGGAGGAGTCGCGCATGAGACGTTTCCACCTCGCCGTCCTGGCGGCGGTCACCCTGAGCGCCGGCCTGACGGCCGTACCGGCCCACGCAACCCCCGAGTCGCCCTCGGCACCGGCGAACTGCACCGCCACCGCCTGCCACTTCGACGTCCCGCCCGGCACCTACGACGTCCGGGTGCTCCTCGGCGGCGAGACGGCGTCCAGCACGAGCATCGGCGGCGAGACCCGGCGCGCCCTGCTCCCCGAGACCGCCGTCGCGGCCGGTGAGCGTGCCGCCCGCAGCTTCACGGTGAACGTCCGCACACCCGAGGGCGAGCCGACGGGAGCCGACGGCGTCGCCGGCCTCGACCTGGTGCTCGGCGGCACGGCCCCCGCTCTCGCCGACATCCGCGTCACCCCCGCCCGGCACACCCGGCAGATCTTCCTCGTCGGCGACTCCACCGTCTGCGACCAGCCCGGCGACCCCTACTACGGCTGGGGCCAGCAGCTGCCGCAGTACCTCCGCAAGGGCACGTCCGTCGCGAACTACGCAGACTCCGGCGAAAGCACGGTCACGTATCTGGAGAACCCGAAGCTCTGGGCCACCGTCCAGCCGCAGATCCGCCGCGGCGATCTCGTTCTCGTCCAGCTCGCCCACAACGACAAGACGACCGACGAGGCCACCTACCGGGCCAACCTCGAGTCCCTCGTGGACGGCGTCCGCGCGGAGGGCGGCCGCCCGGTCCTCGTGACCCCCGTCGTGCGACGCTGGTTCAACGCCGACGGCACCCTGAACAACGGCACCGCCCTCCTCGTCAACGGCCTCGGCGTCGACCACCCGGCCGTCATCCGCTCGGTCGCCGCCGACCGCGACGTTCCGCTGATCGACCTCACGGCGAAGACCAAAGCGCTGGTGGAATCCCTGGGCGTCGAGGCCTCCAAGGCGCTGTACCTCTACAACGAGAAACGGGACAACACCCACACCTCCGTGCGCGGCGCCACGGCCTACGCCGAGCTGGTCCGTGATGAACTCGTCGCCCAGCATCTGGTGCCCGAGGGCAGGGTGAGGGTGGGATGAACCCCTGGGCCGCCCTGACCGGAACCGGGGCGGCCCAGGCCCAGCTGGAAGGAAACCGTTTCCGATGGATCTGCCCCGGGACGACCGCGCCCTCAGCCCGCACACCGGGTACACCCGCCGCCACTGGGAGGCGGCGGCCGACGCCCTGCTCGCCGCCGTGGCGCCGTACGCCACCGAGGACCACGCCCTGTACCACTTCCCTGGTGACCGTCAGAGCTGGTCGGGCCGCCTCTCCGACGGCCTGGAGGGGTACGCTCGTACGCTGCTCCTCGCGGCCTTCCGCAGGGACGAGACCGCGCTCGAGCGGTACGCCGACGGACTCGCCGCAGGAGTCGACGGCGTCTGGCCCCGCATCGAGGACCGCAGCCAGCCGCTCGTCGAGGCCGCCTCCATCGCCCTCGCGCTACGGCTGACCAGGCCGCTGCTGTGGGACCGCCTGGACGACGGCGTACGACAGCGGGCGGCGGCCTGGCTCGGCGACGCGCTGACAGCCGAGGCCTGGCCCTGCAACTGGGAGCTGTTCCCGGTGACGGTCGCCGGCTTCCTGCAGGAGATCGGCCACGAGCCGGGGGCGTCCGGGAAGGCGATCGAGCGGGGGCTGGAGCGGATCGAGCAGTGGTACGTCGGGGACGGCTGGTACACCGACGGCGACGGCCGCAAGTTCGACTACTACAACGGCTGGGCGATGCACCTGTATCCGGTGCTGCACGCATGGCTGGCGGATGACACCCGGCTGCTGGACCTGTACGGCGGCCGGCTCTCCCGCCACCTCGACGACTACGCCCGCCTGTTCGGTGCGGACGGCGCCCCGATGCACCAGGGCCGTTCTCTGACGTACCGCTTCGCGACCACGGCCCCGCTGTGGCTGGGCGCGCTGACAGGCCACACCCCGCTGGCACCGGGGGAGACACGGCGGCTGGCGTCCGGGGCGCTGCGGTACTTCCTGGAGCGGGGCGCGGTGGACGGACGGGGCCTGCTGACGCTGGGCTGGCACGGGCCCAACTCCGCCGTACTGCAGGGATATTCGGGCCCCGCGTCCCCGTACTGGGCCAGCAAGGGCTTCCTTGGCCTGCTGCTGCCGCCGGACCACGAGGTGTGGACGGCGACCGAGGAACCGGCCCCGGTGGAGCGCGTGGACGCAGTCACCCCGATCGCCGCCCCCAACTGGCTGCTCCAGTCCACGCGTTCGGACGGCGTCGTCCGCCTCCACAACCACGGCAGCGAGGACGTCCGCTACGACCCGTACTACACGCGGCTTGCGTACTCGACGGTGACGGAGCCCTCGGCGTCGTACGAGGGGTCGTACGACAACAGCGTGATCGTGGGCGACGACCCGAGCCGCACCGGCATCGAACCGCTGGGCGTCGGCGACGGCTGGGCGGCCTCGCGGCATACGGTGTCCTCTGGCGCTCGGGTGACGAGCGTCGTGCTCGCATGCGACGCTGTGGAGGTGCGCGCCTTCCTGGTGGCGGGGGCGGAGCCCGGCACCCCGGTGCGCGTGACCGGGTGGGCCGCGCGGGACGGTGTCCGGGCCGAACTACTGCCCGCCGTCGGCCTCGACGACGACCTCACCGGCGTCACGGGTCAGGAGGCCACCGTCTTCGTCGCGCTCGCCCGGCTCACGGCCGAGCAGGATCCCGTTCCGCTGGAGGAGACGGTGTCCGTGCGATCGGACGGCGAGGGGGAGGTGCGGGTCCGCTGGAGCGACGGGCCGGAGGTGGGCGTGCGGTTCGGTGACTCCGGAGGGGTCGAGTGGCTCAGCGCCCCGGGAACTCTGGGTGAGCCTGAGTGACCCAGGCTCACCCAAACCGCCCCTGACCAGGGAAATAGCTACGTTCTGCTGGAGTACTAGCTGACCCGCTGCATCGCCTTCCAGCGCCGTTCCGCCATCGCGGCCCCTGACTCGCGGCGGGCCATTCTGCGCAGGACGGTGGGGGCGAGGAGCAGCCCGGCGACCGCCCAGGCACCCAGCACCCCCACTGTCTCGAGGTGCCGCCAGGATGCGCCGATCTCGGCGACGACCGCGTCGGCTGGCAGCAGCGCGGACCGGAGACCGAGGCCGAGCCAGTACACGGGGAAAATCTGCCCGATGGTCTGCAGCCACTCGGGCAGCTTCGACAGAGGGAAGTAGATCCCGGAGATCACGACGAGTCCCATCACCGGAAGCATCAGCAACCCGACGGTGCGCGGACTGTCGACGACCGAGCCGATGACGGCGCCGATCGGCAGGGTTGCCAGGAGCCCCAGCGGCACCACCCACACCAGCGTCAGCCAGGCTCCGCCGCCTTGCCGGGCGACACCGTCGACCAGGAACACACCGGCCGCGAGGGCGAGTGCCATGGAGACGAGAGCCGTACCCGACACCATGATGATCTTGCCGACCAGATGGCCGACCATGCCGTGGGGCACGGCCTTGGCCCGCAGCAGGGTGCCGTCCTCGCGCTCGGTCGCCAGGAGCTGCGCCGTGGTCATCATCCCGGTGAACGCGAGCGTCATCCCCACCATGCTCGGCAGCATGAACGCGCCGGCCGAGATGCCGGCGTCCTTCAGTGGCTCGTCTCTGACCAGGAACATCGGCACGATGAGCAGGACCGTCCAGAGCACGTACCCGAACACGTCCTGGCCCGTGGTGAAGGTCTGCCGAAGTTCCGTCAAGCCGCGCCGTACCCCGGCTCCCGCCGCGTACCACACCGGACTCATCGCGATCCCTCCGCAAAAGCGTGTGCCGCCCGCTCGCCGGGCACTCTCCTCGCCTCCAGCTCTCGGACCATCGTCAGGTAGGTCTCCTCCAGGCTCGCCCGGCGCACCTCCAGTCCGCCGATCGCCTCGCCGTGCTCCTCGAACAGCCGACGGACGAACCGGGTGGGCTCGGCCGTAGCCTGCTCGAAGGACTGCCCGTCCCGCGTCCAGCGCACGGTGGCCTCTGCCGATGCCTGCCGGGACAGTTCCTCGGCCGATCCATCGGCCACGATGCGGCCCCCGGCCAGAATGAGGATCCGGTCGGCGAGCTTCTCCGCCTCGGCGAGGTCGTGCGTGGTCAGCAGAACAGTGGTGTTCTCGTCCGCGAGCCCGCGGACCAGGCCGTGGAACTCGTTCCTGGCCTCCGGGTCCAGACCGGCCGTCGGCTCGTCCAGGAACAGCAGCTCGGGTCTGCCCACGATGCCGATGGCCACGTCGAAACGCCTGCGCTGCCCGCCGGACAGGGTTCCGACCCGCTTGTCCGACTGCTCGGTCAGCCCCACTGCCGCGATGAGATCGTCGACGTCCCACGGCCGCTGCACGGAGGCGGTGGAGTACGGCGCGTAGTACGAACCGAGATGGGCCAGCAGTTCCCGCACCCGCCACTTGCCGTGGTCGCGCCAGGACTGCAACACGATGCCCAGGCGCGCACGCCACCGCTCGTCCCCGCGGGCCGGATCGATGCCGAGGACGGTGACGTCACCGGCCGAGCGCATCCGGAAGCCTTCGAGGACCTCGATCGTGGTCGTCTTGCCGGCGCCGTTCGGGCCGAGCAGCACGACGACCTCGCCTCGCCGGGCCGTGAAGCCGACCCCCTTCAATACGTCCTGGCTGCGGTAGCGCATCCGCAGATCGCGTACCTCGATGACCGTGTCGCTCTCCGGCGGTGAGCTACTCCTGACCTCGGACAAGGCATGAGCGGCCGTCATAGGTGTTCCCCCGTCAATCTGGTGGTCCGTCCTCCGGGATCAGGGGCCCGAGGCCATGCCGACGCCCGTGGTCGTGGGACGCGTCTGCGGCCGTGGTTGCCGTTGCCGCCTGGCAGCTGCTCTTCGGGCCCTCCCCGGACGAACACATTACCGAACGGTTCAGATGCTCATGCCGTTCCACCGCCCCGGCGCTGGTTGTACGGCGGCCCCCTCACGGAGTGAGACGGGCGATCCTCAGCTTCGTCGAGGTCGGGGATGCACCCGTGAGCGCGCTCGTGTACGACGGTGTGACCGGGGCGTACGCCCACGTCAGCGTCCCGTCCTTCTGGACCGCGATATCGCCCGTGATCCGCGCGTTCACCACCTTGTCCGCGCTCTGGAACTTCCCGTTCCAGTCGATGAGCCGGAGATGCGTGCCCGTGAAGGTGCCCGTGCAGGTGCCGCTCGCGCACTTGGCGTTCTTCAGGGATTCCCAGGACAGCAGGAGACGGTCCTTCCCGTACGGGGCGATGCGCACGTTGACGTGTTCGGTGCCCTTCGCGCTGGTGAGGTACATCGCCTTGCCGGGGCCGGAGTTGCGGTTCTTCAGGAAGGCCACGGCCACCTGGTGGGTGCTCGTCCTCGGCTTCACCGTCCAGCCGCGACCGCTCGCGTCGTCCGGGTTCTTCTTGGCGGACGCGGCGCCGCGGGAGGCGAAGGCGGTCGCGTAGCGGCCGGTGGAGGACTTGACGAGATCGCCGGTACGGCCGGCGAACGTCCCGCCGCAGTAGCCCGCCCAGCACTGCTCACGCTGCACGACCGGCGCGGTGTCGGGCGCGCCGGTCCCCGTCGACACGAACAGACCCGAACGCCAGTCGTCGAAACAGAGGGAGGTGAACGCGCCGGAGGCCTCGGCGTGCAGTGCGATGCCCTCGTTGTGACTGCACCCCCAGCTCCAACCGCCGCTGAGCTTCGCGCCCTTGGCGCTGACGTACGTCAGCTTGTCGCCGTAGTGCCCGTCGGCGAAGCCTCCGGCGCCGTGCACGACGAAGTACGCGCCGTACTTCTTGCCGTTCCAGGTGAGCTGACCGTCGAGCAGCGGGGCCGTGTCGTTGGTGGAGGTGCCGGTGAGCTTGGTGGTCCAGGTCTTCTTCCCGCCCGTGTAGCGGACGATCGCGGCCGCCGTCTCCTTCCACTTGTTGGTGTCGGAGACCCGGGTGAGCAGCGCGAAGCCGTCGTTGTGCGCGACCAGCCCGCCGACCTCTTTGGCGCCCTTGACGACCGTGTCCGCGCCCGAGCGCTTCCCGGCGGAGGTGAGCGGGGTGACATGGATGCCGTCCGAGGCGGGCCAGGCCACGCGGAGGGTGCCGTTGGGGGCGACGGCCGTCGCCGTACGTGTCCACTCGCGGGTGTTGTTGTAACCCGCTGACAGGTAGGGGAACTTGGCCGACAGGCTCACGGCGGTGCTGGTCACGGCGAGACCGTCGGCGGTGGTCGTCGCCGCCCCGGCTGCCGCGTACCACGCCCCGACCAGGGCGGCGGTGGCGGCGAGACCGCCGATCAGGGGCTTGCGGGCGCCCCGCATACGGCGGTGACGTGTGGTGCGTCTTGCTGAAGTCATGCCTTCATGTCGCCGCAGGAGGAGGGAAGGTTGCCTTCCGCGTTTCCTCGTTGCCGTCATCGACGGGCGTGCACCACAATCCCCAGCATGACCTCCGCCATCCGCCACGTCACGATCGACTGCCGCGACCCTTACGCCCTCGCGGGCTTCTGGTCCCAGGTCCTGGATCTGCCCCTGCACGAGGACGACAAGCCGGGCGACGAGTATGCGCTGATCGAGGGCGCCGGCCTGCTCTTCAGCGCGGTTCCGGAGGCCAAGACGGTCAAGAACCGCGTGCACCTCGACCTCCAGCCGCGGGACCGCACCCGCGACGAGGAAGTCGACCGCATCCTCGCCCTCGGTGCCACGCTCCTCGACGACCGCCGCAACCCCGACGGCACGGGCTGGGCCGTACTCTCAGACCCGGAGGGCAACGAGTTCTGCGTGGAGCGCAGCGCGGCGGAACGCGGGGACTGAACCGGACAGGCCCTGCCGTCCTCGCAGACCTCGGAGGCGCGAACTCCCCTTCCGCTCCGCCGAACTCCCTGTCCCCGCAGCCGGTTGCGTGATCAACTGTGGCCGTACGCAACCCCATTGGACTCACCGGAGCTGCCTTGGCCATCCGCATCACTGCCCTCACCGAGCCCGACCGCACCTCTTCGGGCTATCGCCTCGCGTGGCTGGCCAGCGGCGATGACGGCGATCCGCTCGGGTCCGCGTTTCTGCGGGTGTTCACCCGGGAGGGCCAGGAACACCTGGCCGAGCTGCAGCTGAATGTGCACACGGCGGAGCGGCGCAGGCGGGTCGGGTCGCGGCTCCTCGAGACGGCGGTGGCTGCCGCGCGGGAGGCGGGCAGACGGTCGGTGGTCGCACAGGCCGACGCGGGCACGCCCGGCGATCACTTCCTTGCCGCAAGTGGCTTCCGCAGGGTGCTGACACTGACGTATGCCCGGCTTGCGCTGGACGAGTTGGACAGCGGCAAGGCTGACGAGATCAACGCGATCGTCGAGCGGCCGCATCCTGGCTACCGTCTCGCGTCCTGGCGCGGCACCGTCCCCGAGGAGCTGGCCAAGACCTTCGCCGACTCGCGCCGCGCGATGGACGACATGCCGATGGACGACACCGATTACGGTGTCGTGGCCTGGGACGTCGAGCGGGTTCTGGCCGCTGCCAGGGCCGTCGCCGACCGCGGGGAGCTGCTCACCACGGTGGTCGCCGTCGACGAGTCGGACGGCTCGATCGCCGGCTTCTCGGAGCTCGTCGTGCCGGGCGAGGGCAAGGGCGACGGGCTGCACTACGGCACCGGTGTTCTGCCCGAGCACCGCGGCCACGGCCTCGGCCGCTGGATGAAGGCCGAGTCGATCCGCCTCGCCCGCACCAACCACCCCGGGCTCGCCGGCCTGGTCACCGATACGGCGGACAGCAACACGCACATGCGGCGCATCAATGACGCACTGGGGTACGTCCCCACTCACAAGGCCCTGGAGTACCAGCTCGACCTGTGAAGCCATGCGGCCGGCAGTCGAGGGCTTCGCAGAGTGCGGCGAGGGTGGTGAAGCGGACGGCCTCGGCGCGGCCATTCTTCAGCACGGCCGGGTTGGCGGGTGTGATGCCGACGCGTTCGGCGAGTTCGCCCACGGACATCTTCCGCTTGGCGAGTATGACGTCGATGTCGACGGTGATCGGCATCAGATCACCTCGTTCAGCTCGGCCTGTATCTGCGCCGCCTCGGCGCCGCGAGCATCGTGGGCGGCGCTCCTGCCGCTCTGTGACCCATGCCACATGCAGTTCCTGTCAGTAATCGGGGCGCCGTCCCGCTCAACTCACCGGGAGCAAGTCACCGAGAGCAAGCCAACCGACAGGAGCAGCACATGAAGCACCGCATCGTCGTCCTCGGCGCCGGCTATGCCGGGGCCTACGTGGCCGGGAACCTGGCCCGCCGGCTGTCCCCGGCGGACACCGAGATCACCGTGGTCAACGCTGAGCCGGACTTCGTCGAGCGGTTGCGGCTGCACCAGCTCGCGGCCGGCCAGGAGATCGAGGCTCCAAAGCTCGCCGACGTCTTCGCGGGCACGGGGATACGGCTGCGCCTGGCCCGTGTCACCGCCGTCGACCCCGAGCGCCAGGTCGTCGCCGTGGCCGACGCCGACGGCGGCGAGCTCGGCTACGACACGCTTCTCTACGCGCTCGGCAGCCACGTCGCCGACAGCGGTGTCCCCGGCGTGGCCGAGCACGCCTTCGACGTCACCGGCCGGCCCTCGGCGCTGCGCCTGCGCGAGCGCCTGGACAGCCTGGACAGGCGGGGCGAAGGCGGGAGTGTGCTGGTCGTCGGCGATGGGCTGACCGGCATCGAGACCGCCACCGAGATCGCCGAATCCCGGCCCGGCCTGTCGGTGACGCTGGTCGCCCGCGGCGAGCTGGGCGCCCGGCTCTCCGCCGGAGCCCGCAGCCACCTGCGCCAGGCCTGCGACCGGTTGGGCATCACCGTCCTGGAGCACACCAGCGCCGAAGTCGTAGAAGCGACGCGGGTGTTGTGCGCCGACGGCACCGCCCTGGCGTCCGACGCGACCGTGTGGACGGCCGGGTTCGCGGTCCACCCCATCGCCGCCGCCAGCGGGCTGGAGGTCACCGAGAACGGTCGGATCGTCGTCGATCGCACCATGCGGTCGGTCTCGCACCCGAACGTCTACGCCGCCGGCGACAGCGCCTACGCCGTCGGCGACAACGGCCGGCCGCTGCCGATGTCCTGCGCTTCGGCCGGCTCCACCGGCCGGCAGGCCACGGACGCGATCGTGGGACACCTGACCGGCCGCAGGATTGCGAACATCAAGCTGGACTACCTGGGCAACCACATCAGCCTCGGGCGGCGGGACGGGATCCTGCAGACGGTCGACGACGAAGCGCAGGCGAAGCCGAAGTATGTGGGCGGCCGGAAGGCCGCGCGAATCAAGGCGGGCATCCTCAAGATGTCGCTGTGGGCCATCTCGCACCCGACCTTCGGCGTGCCCCAGCGCAAGCGCCGCCTGGCCGCCGCGGCGGAAGCGACCGCCGAGAACCGCGTGGCTGCCTAGGGTGGTCCGCGTGGACAGCACCGACACTGATCGCTTCGACACCAGTCGGTTCGAGGCCGGCCGGAACCGGCTGGCCTCGCTGGCGTACCGGCTGCTGGGCTCCGCCACCGACGCCGAAGACGCCGTGCAGGATGCGTTTCTGCACTGGCAGGCCGCCGACCGGCAGCTGATCAAGGTGCCGGAAGCATGGCTGACCAAGGTCGTCACCAACCTGTGTCTCGACCGGCTCCGTTCGGCGCAAGCCCGCCGCGAACGCACCGTCGGCGCCTGGCTGCCCGAACCGCTCCTGGACGGCGACCCGATGCTCGGCCCGGCCGACACTTTCGAGCAGCGCGAATCGGTCTCCCTGGCCGTGCTGACTCTCATGGAGCGCCTGTCGCCCCTCGAGCGGGCCGTCTACGTCCTGCGTGAAGCGTTCTCCTACAGCCACGGCGAGATCGCCGAGATCCTCGACATCGCCGAGTCCGCAAGCCAGCAGCACCTCCACCGGGCCCGGCGCCGCATCACCACCGCGCGCCGCCGCGGCGGCGAAGTCGACCCCGCGTCCGCCCGCAGGATCGTCGAGGAATTCCTCGCCGCTGCCACATCGGGCCGCACCGAACGGCTGGTGGCGCTGCTCACCGACGACGCGACCGCGATCTCCGACGGCGCCGGCCTGACCGAGAAGCTGCTGCAGTTCGACACTCCGCAGCGCATCGCCGCCGTCGCACGGGCCGGCTTCAAACCCACCCCCGCGAAACGGCGACTTGCCGGCGGCACGCCCGCCATGCACTACGCGCTCGTCAACGGTGCCCCCGCCATCCTCGCGGTGGTCGGCGACCAGGTCGTCGGCGCCGTGACGTTCGACATCACAGGCGGCAAGATCGCAACCGTGCGCGGCATCGCCGCCCCCGCCCGCCTCGCCCGCCTCATCGAAGCCTGGCGGCAGCACGAACCGGACACGCCGCTCATCGCCCAGTGGTGACCCGACGCCGGCCGAGGCCAGGCGCAGCACCGCGCTGCGATGAACCGCTCCCGGGCTTCGGACGCCACCAGCCGCATGCGGACAGCGTGCAGCGGCTCGCTGCCGTCACGCGCTGAGAGCCTGCCATTCACCGCCGAGTGTGAGCTGGCTCACCTGCCGTCACAGCTGCCGGTCACGCGGTGTCTTGAGGCCGATCCCTGGAAAACGGAGGAGCCACCCATGGCTGAGAACACCGATGTCGTCGTGATCGGCGGCGGATACGCCGGCGTCATGGCCGCCAACCGACTCACGCAGCGCGACGACGTGACCGTGACCCTGATCAACCCGCGCCCGGTCTTCGTCCCGCGCCTGCGCCTGCATCAGCTGGTGGGCGGGTCCCACGACGCGGTCGTCGACTACCGCGAGATCCTGGCCGAGGGCGTACGGCTGGTGGTCGACAACGTGACCCGGATCGACGCGGCCGGGCGCAAGGCCGAGCTGGCGAGCGGGGGCACGGTCGGCTACGACTACCTGATCTACGCGGCGGGCAGCGGCAGCGCCAGCCTGCGCGTTCCCGGGGCGGCCGAGTTCGCCCACCCGGTCGCCACCCTGGAGGCGGCGCGACGGCTGCGGTCGGTCCTCGACACCATGCCCGCGACCGCCCCGGTGAGCGTCGTCGGAGCCGGACCGACCGGCATCGAGACGGCTGCCGAACTGGCGGAGCGGGGCCGTCGGGTGACTCTGGTCTGCGGAGGCGTGCTCGGCCCGTACCTGCACCCGCGGGCCCGGCGCACGGCTGCCAAGCGGCTCGCCCGGCTCGGGGTGACCGTGCTCGACGGGCCCGGCGCGTTGGTCACGGCGGTGACGCGCCACGCCGTGCACCTCGCTGACGGTCGCGAGCTGCCGAGCGAGGTCACCGTCTGGACCGCCGGGTTCGGCGTGCCGGATCTGGCCGCGCGCAGTGGGCTGAGCACCGACGCGGTGGGGCGCCTGCTCACGGACGAGACGCTGACCAGCGTGGACGACGCGCGCATCGTCGCCGCCGGGGACTCGGCGGCACCGTCGGACCTGCCGTTCCGGATGAGCGCCTACGCCGCGGGCTGCCTGGGCGCACACGCCGCCGACACGGTGCTCGGCCGCATCGGGGGTGAGCAACCCGCGCCCATCAACCTGTCGTTTCCCGCCATGTGCGTCAGCCTGGGGCGACGCGCCGCCGTCTTCCAGCTCGCGCGCAAGGACGACACCGCGATGAGGCTCTACGTCGGCGGCCGTGCGGGCGCGAAGCTCAAGGAGCTCTCCTGCCAGTTCAGCGTCAAGCACCTGGTGGAGGAGGCACGCAAGCCCGGCTCGCACACCTGGCCCAAGGGCGACCACCGCCGGCAACTGCTGCAGGCCAAGCACGGTGGGACTTCGGCCACTGCAGGGCGGGCAGCCTGACCAGGCGTTCGAGGGAGAGGGACCGAGAGATGACCGACCACGCCACCGACCTGGCGACCGAAGCGTTCGTCGCCCACCGCAACCTGCTCTTCACCGTCGCCTACGAGATGCTCGGATCGGCGGCCGACGCCGAAGACGTCCTCCAGGAGACCTGGCTGCGGTGGGTCAAGGTCGACCTGGGACAGGTGAGCGACCAGCGGGCGTACCTGGTGCGGATCACGACCCGCCAGGCGCTCAACCGGCTGCGCACCATGAAGCGCCGCAGGGAGGCGTACGTCGGCCAGTGGCTGCCCGAACCGCTGCTCACCACGCCGGACGTGGCCGAGGACATTGAACTCGCCGAGAGCATGTCGATGGCGATGATGCTCGTCCTCGAGAGCCTTTCCCCGACCGAGCGGGCGGTGTTCGTGTTGCGCGAGGTCTTCGAGGTCGACTACGGCGAGATCGCCGAGGCCGTCGGCAAGAGCCCCGCGGCCGTCCGCCAGATCGCGCACCGCGCCCGCCGGCACGTCGACGCCCGCCGCCCCCGCAGGACGGCCTCCCTGAGCGAGACCCGGGCGGCCCTGGAGTCCTTCCAGCGCGCCCTCGAGACCGGGAACCCGCAGGACCTCCTCGACGTACTCGCCCCCGACGTCGTCCTGCTCAGCGACGGTGGCGGCGTCAAGCGCGCCGCGCTCAAGCCCGTCATCGGCGCCGAGAAGATCGTCCGTTTCTACCTCGGCGGCACCGCCAAGGCCCCAGGCACGATCACCTGCGAGCCCACCGTGGTCAACGGCAGTCCGGCACTCGCCGTACACCTCGACGGCGAGCTCGACGCCGTCATGGCCGTCCGTGTCGAGGACGCCCGCATCACCGGCCTCTATTTCGTCCGCAACCCCGAGAAGCTGACCCGCGTCACCTCCGAGACCCCGCTCACCTTGCGCTGACGCCAACGGCTCGGACAGCACCCATCCATTGCCGCACACCACAAGAGGGGGACCACACCATGACCAGACGAACGACGGCCGCACAGGGCGGCCTCACCTTCCTCAAGACCGCGATAGTCCTGCAGACCCTGACCCTCTTCTTCCAGGCGGTCACCGCCGGCATGCTGCTGACCTCGTCCCACGGCTATCTGATGCACGACGTCGGATCGAAGGTGATGTACGCAGCCACCATGCTGTACGTGCTCGCCGCCGTCCTGGCCTGGCGCCCAGGCGGCGGATCACCCCGCCCCATCCTGTACGCCACCGGCTTCCTCCTCCTCGCCTCGGCGCAGGTCGCGCTGGGCATCGCCCATGTGCCCTCGCTCCATGTCCCCCTGGGCGTGGTGACGTTCGCCCTCAGCACCCTGGCCCTGGTCCAGGCACTGTCCCCGCGGTTGCTGCTGCGCTCCGCTGCCAGGTCGTAGCCGGACAGGTAGCGGGCGAAGACGACTGCCACCCGATACGGCTGGTTGGCCGACTCCAACGAGGTCAACCCGGCCCCCGGCGCCGTGCGTCGGCCGAAAGCCGCGCGCGATGGAACGGGCCAGACCGTCACTGACAATCTGTTGCGCGTCAACTGAGCGTTCGCAGACCCGGAGGGCAACGAGTTCTGCGTGGAGCGCAGCGCGGCGGAACGCGGCGACTGAACCGGACAGGCCCGCTGCGGCCAGGGTCACCTGCGCCCGAGGTAGACCCCCAACGCCCGCTGCAGCACCTTGCCCTGGCTGCCCACCGGTAGTTCCCACTCCCCGAGGTACTCCACGGCCCGGCCGCCGGTCCCCGTCTTGAAGCGGAGCCGGCCGAGCAGGCGGTCCTCGGTGAGGGCGGGGGTGATGGCGCGCAGGTCGTACGTCTCGGCGCCCGCCGCCCGTGCGTCACACAGCATGCGCCACAACAGCGCGCTGCTGGGCCGCAGTTGGCGCCCTCGGCGGCCGGACGCGGCGTACGAGTGCCAGACTCGGGAGCCGACGTTGATCATGAGGGCCGCGGAGAGCACCTCCCCGTCGTACCGGGCGAGGTAGAGGCGGAGCCGGTCGTCGTCCTCGGCGTTCAGGGCCTTCCACATGCGCAGGAAGTAGTCCAACGGGCGGGCCTTGAAGCCGTCGTGGGCAGCGGTCGCGGTGTACAGGCGGTGGAACTCGGGCAGGTCGGAGGCCGAGCCCCACGACACACGGACGCCTGCCGTCTCGGCCGTGCGCAGGGACTGTTCCCAATGCGGTGCGAGGGCGCCGCGAAGGTCGTCCACCGAGCGCCCCGCCAACGGGATATGGCAGCCGTAGCGCGGCTGGCCGAGGCCGAACCCGCTCCCGTCGTCCTCCTCGCACCGACGCCAGCCGAGCCGTTGCAGCCGCTCCGCGACGTCGAACGCGTATCCGTCGATGCCGGCCGCGGGCAGATCGTGCAGATGACGTACGTCGGGGTCGGCGATGCCGGCCGCCACGGTGGCCGCGTCCCAGTGACGTACGACCAGGGGCGGCCCGATCCGCACCGAGAACGCCCCGATCCGCTTCAGATGGGCGACGAGCGGATCCAGCCACCGCTCCAGACGAGGGGTCCGCCAGTCGATCGCGGGTCCGTCGGGAAGGTACGCGAGGAAGCGCCGCGTCCCGGGCAGCGGCCGGTACAGGACCAGCGCCGTCGCGATCATCTCCCCGTCCTCGAACCAGCCGACGCTCTCCGGCAGCCAGTCGGGCTTCACATCGCCCCACTCGGGGATCTGGAGATGGCTCGCGTCGGGATACAGCCGTAGGTGGGCCAGATGTTCCCGGCGCGGTATCTCCCGCACGTACAGGCTGGTCATCGGTAGGGTGCTCCTGTTCGGGGCGGCCACCCCAAGCCCGGGATCACCGGACGGGTCAAGAGTTCACGGCAGTGAACTGCGCCCGCACCTGCTTGCCGCCGTTCCTGGGCGTGACGCCCCCACGTCCGCCACAGACGCGATCAGGAAGGTGCCCCGCCCGCTCCCCGCATCCCAGTCGGGCTCGGTGTACCGGACCGGCAGTACAGGTGAACGGTCGCTGACGGACACCCGAACTCCGCCTTAAGGCAGACCTGGTCCGCCGGACAGGCCCTGGCACGCTTCGGCCGGCGCCGAAGTGATGTGCGCCTAGCGTGCCGGTATGACCGGAAACCCGCAGGAAACCCCCGCACAGGCCGTCACCGGCATGGTCGACCACGTCCTCTCCCTCGCCGCCACCTGGACCGACTGGGACGGCAAGCCCGCGCAGGTCGACGACCGCGTCTACACCCCGCACAAGGCGATCCGCCGTGTCGCGGACCATCTCGTCGATCACCTCGCCGAACTGGAGGCGAGGCTCGTGGGCGAGCCCCCGCAGCCCGACCACTGGCACGCGTCCGCCACCACCACCGAAGCGGACTTCGCCCCCTTCACCCAGGAGGACCTCGACGAGGCCCGCAGCCGCCTCACCCGGCTCGCCCGGATCTGGGCGAACCGGCTCGACGTCCTCACCGAGGACCAGCTCGACCGCTCGCCCGGTGAGGGCTGGACCTTCCGCGAACTCGCCCTGCACCTCAAGGAATCCACGTACTACGCCGACGCGATCGGTGATCTGTCGTGACCGCGTTCGCCGACCTGCATCACGCCGACGAGCCCCTTCTGCTGCCCAACGCCTGGGACCACGCGTCGGCAGCAGCACTGGCCGCCGGGGGGTTCCGTGCGATCGGGACGACCAGCCTGGGTGTGGCCGCGGCCGCCGGTGTGCCCGACGGCGCGTCGGCGACCCGCGACGAGACCCTCCGGCTGGCCCTCGCTCTCGGTGCGGAGCCGTTCCTGCTCTCCGTCGACGCGGAGAGCGGTTTCAGCGACGATCCGGACGAGGTGGCGGAGTTCGCACGGGAACTGGCGGCCGTCGGGGCCGTCGGCATCAATCTGGAGGACGGACTCGGGACGGTCGCCCGCCACGCCGCGAAGATCACCGCCGTCAAGTCGGCCGCCCCCGGCATCTTCGTCAACGCCCGCACCGACACACACTGGCTCGGCGACGGCGACCGCAGGGAAACGCTCGACCGCCTCGACGCCTACCAGCAGGCGGGAGCCGACGGCGTGTTCGTCCCCGGCCTCACCGACCCCGCCGAGATCACCACCCTCGTACGGCACCTCGACGTCCCCCTCAACATCCTCTACTCACCCGCCGGCCCCACCGTCGCCCATCTCACCGACCTCGGCGTGCGCCGCATCAGCCTCGGTTCGCTGCTGTACCGGCGGGCCCTGGGCGCCGCCCTGGAGGCCCTCGCCGACATACGGGCGGGCCGCCCGCCCCATGGGACGGTGCTGACGTACGCCGACGTGCAGGCGATCAGCGGTCAGGGTCCCGGCCGGGCAGAGTGAGACCGGGGACACTGCCTCGTGGCGGGCGGGTTGGTAGAGTTGGGGTTTTCGTGGGTATCAGACCCTTTGGACTCAACTCCGGCTGCCGACCCAGGGACCGAGGGACCGAGGAAGCTATGGCCATGGACATCCCCGGCGAGATGCGACTGGCGGCCGCCGTCGTGGTGGACAAGCAGGGGCGGGTGCTCCTGGTGCGGCGCAGTGAGACGGAGCGGTTCCTGCCGCGGGTGTGGGGCGTGCCGTGCGGGAAGCTGGAGCCGGACGAGAGTGCGGCGGACGGCGCGCTGCGCGAGCTGAAGGAGGAGACCGGGCTGCGCGGCGAGATCGTGCGCAAGGTCGGCGAGTCGTCCTTCGTCAGTGACTACCGGGGCCACGAGGTCAAGAGCTGGCAGGAGAACTTCCTGATCCGCCCGCTGTCCCTGGACGTGACCCTGCCGCAGCCGGACCAGACCCACGCCTGGCTCCGGCCCGCCGAGCTGACGAGCGTCGCCATCGACGACTACAACCTCGACGTCGTACGACAGGCCCTCACGAGCTCCTGAGCAGCTCCGCCAGCCCGCTCAGCGCCCCCAGGTACTCCCGCACATCCAGCGGGACCTTCGCGACCGCTCCGGGATGCGGGCCCGCGGCCGTGAACACGTCGGTGTGCGCGCGCCGTTCACTGCCCGTCTCCAGGAACAGCGTCACCGTCGGTACGTCCGTGTCGCACCAGGCCCGGTGCAGGGTGTGCGCCGGCAGGGCGTAGGCGCTGCCCGCCGCGTACCGGCCCGTCTGCGTCAGCCGCAGCCGCGCCGGACCCGCCGGCTCCAGCCGCCAGTCGGACGACCGCTCCGCCAGGGACTCCTCGTAGCGCGCCGCCTCGATCCCGCCGTCCTCCCGCACCTCGTACAGCTCCATCGCGAGCCGGCCGCGGACGACGTAGGAGGCCAGCGGTGAGCGGTGGTTGTGGATGTCCTCCGTGCCGATCGCGCCCACGCCCGGATGCCACACATGCGCGCGCAGCATGTGGCGGGGGCCGCCGTCGATCAGCAGCAACTTGTCGAAACCGAGTACGTGGCGGTACGACAGCCGGGCGCAGCCCTCGGGATCGCCCTCCCCGGAGGCGAGTTCGGCGATCAGCTCCAGCAGGCGGTCGGATGAGCCCAGTTCGGCGATGACGGAGCGGGCCGCCACCACCTGTTCGTGCTCGGGCAGTTCACCGTCGAGCGCCCTGGCCAGCAGTCGCCGAGCCGCGCGGACCTGGTGACCGCCCATGCATCGTCCCCCAACTCCCGCCCGTGCCGGACGGGTTCAGTGATCCGGCTGATACATCCATACGGCATGGGCGCGCAGCGCGCAAAGACCTTGATAGGTCATCCAGATCGGCTTGCGCAGGTCGGTACCGTCGCCGCGCTCCCAGGTCCAGATGCCGTCGGTCTGCCCGGCCCACACCGCGGCGACCGCGCCGTCCAGCCGCTCCCGCCACTCCGTCGCCAGCCCGTCCTCCTGGGCGATCCGCCGGGCCGCCGGGGTCAGCAGGGCGCGGACGATCCAGGCGGCCGTGAAGTGCCGTACGTTCAGCACCTCATGGCGCGAAGGGTCGTCGGTACGGGGGCGCCGTACCTCCTCCCTGAGGTTCTCCAGGTCGAGGCAGCCGTGATGGGGTGCGTCCGGGCAGGCCAGCAGCCAGCGGACCCCGTCCTCCCGGGCGGCGCGGGCGCCCGCGGTCTCGCCGAGGACGCGGGCGGTCCGGTCGAGGGCGACCACGGCCTGCGCGGTGTGCAGCGGGGACGGCGGGCCGTACGGCAGGTCCAGCCGGTAGCCCCAGCAGCGCAGGTGCGCGCGGCCCGGGTCGCTGATCGCGCCGTCGACGATCGCCTCGCGCAGCCGGGGCAGTACGGCGGAGGCGGGCGCGGCGCGCAGCAGTCCGCGCAGCACGGTCGTCACGACATGCGTCGACTCCCGTCCGGCGCGGTCGAGTTCCGGAGTGAAGGCGGCCGTGCAGCGGGCCACCTCCGCGGCCAGCCGCTCCCTGGACGCCCCGGCCCTGGCCAGCGCGCCCAGCACCAGTGCGGTGACCTCCGGGCGGGCCTCGGCCCCCTGCGACCGCGCCGACCAGCCGCCGTCCGGCAGTCGCAGCCGCCACAGCGTGTCCACCAGGTCGCCCGTGCTCAGCTGCCCCTCGGGCACCCCCAGGTCGAGCATGATGTGCAGCCCGTAAGCGGTTCCCACCGGCGTCGGCCGCGACGGGCTCTCGCCGAGCGAGTGCGGCCAGCCGGTGAGCAGCCCGACGCCGGGGTCGTCGACGACGGTGACCTGGCCGACGAGGCTCTCGTACGCGGCGTTGAACACCCCGGGAAGCGGGCCGGGCTCTCGCGGCCGGGCTCCGGCCGTCGGGGGCGGCGGCATGGCGGCCGACCGTGCCCGCGCCCGCAGCAGCGCCGCCGCCAGCCAGGCGGCCACGCCCGTGCCGAGCCCGCTGATGCCGGCGATGAGGTACTTGGCGGGCTCGCCGTCGAGGGAGGAGGGCAGCACCTGGAACAGGAACTGGAACACCGCGTACCCGGCGGCCGCGCAGCCGAGGCTGCCGAGCCAGCCGACGAAACGCGCCGGTGGCGAACCGCCGCCGTCCGGTCCGCCGGGCGGTGCGGGGTCCGGACGGCCGGTGGTTCTCACGGGACCGCGTCCCAGCTGCTGTTGACTCAAGGCGCGATCCCTCCCCCAGGTGCGGCACGTGACGACCGTGAAGTTTCCAGTCTATGGAATCGTCTCCGACTCCTCGTTCGTACCGCTGTTTTCGCTCTCCCACACCGCCTACGGCTCAGAGTCCCCTGGCTTCACCAGCCCCGTCTCGTACGCCAGCACAACGGCCTGCGCGCGGTCCCGCAGGTTCAGCTTGGCGAAGATGCGGGCCACGTGGGACTTCACCGTGGCTTCGCTCAGGGTGAGGTGGGCGGCCAGCTCGGTGTTGGACAGGCCGCGGCCCAGGAGGGTCAGGACCTCCAGTTCGCGGGGGGTCAGGGAGGTCAGATCGGGAGGTACGGCAGGTGGGTGGGCGGTGGTGGTCGAGGCGAAGCGCTCGACCAGGCGGCGGGTGATGGACGGGGCCAGCAGCGCGTCGCCCGTGTTCACCAGGCGTACCGCTGCCGCCAGGTGCTCGGGGGTGACGTCCTTCAGTAGGAAGCCGCTGGCTCCGATCGACAGGGCCGTGTACACGTAGCGGTCCAGGTCGAAGGTGGTCAGCATCAGCACCCGGCAGTCCGGGGTGTGCTGCAGGATGCGGCTCGTGGCCTCCAGGCCGTCCATGGCCGGCATGCGGATGTCCATCAGGACGACGTCCGGGGCGAGTTCACGGGCCAGCGACACCGCCTCCGCTCCGTCGGCCGCCTCTCCCACCACCTCGATGCCGCGCGCGGTCAGGATCAGCCGGAAGCCGGTACGGATCAGCGTCTGGTCGTCGACGATGAGGACGCGCGGTGGCCGTTCCGTCGTGGACGCCGTCACGGTCGGTCCAGTGGGATGCGTGCCCGGACCCGGTAGCCTCCGCCGAGGCGGCGGCGGGCGTCCAGGTCTCCGCCGTACACCGCGACCCGCTCCCGCAGCCCCAGCAGTCCGCGACCCGTGCCCTCCCGGTGCCGTGCGGCCGTCTGCGTCGGCGCACCGCCGGTCAGCACGCTCGGGCCGGTGTTCAGCACCTCCACCCGCAGCGCGTGGTCCGCGTACCGCACGGTGACCTCGGCCTTGCCGCCGTCGCCGTGCTTGAGCGCGTTGGTCAGCGCCTCCTGGACGATCCGGTACGCCGTCACGCTGATGCCCTGCGGGAGGGGACGCGGCTCGCCGGAGATCCGCACCTCGACAGGCAGTCCGGCGAAGGAGATCCGGTCGACGAGGGAGCCGAGGCGGTCGAGGCCCGGCTGCGGCGACAGATCCACCGGGCCGCCGTCGCCGTCACCGCCGCCCTCCTTCGTGTCCTCGCCGCTCTGCGACGGCGCCAACAGCCCCAGCAGATGCCGTAGATCCGTCATCGCGCCCCGCCCCGCGTCCTCCACGGCCCGCAGGGCCGTCGCCGCCTCGTCCGGCATCGTGCCCAGCACCTCGCGGGCGGCGCCGGCCTGCACCACCATGAGGCTGACGTTGTGGCTGACGATGTCGTGCAACTCGCGGGCGATACGGTCGCGTTCGGCTGCGATCGCGGCACGGGCCGCGCTCTCCCGCTCCCGCTCGAGCAGCCAGCCGCGTTCCCCCACGGCCGCCTGCCAGCGGCGCCGCGTCCGCACCAGCGCCACCGTCAGCCCGGCCACGGCCGCACACGCCACCCCCAGCGCCGCCAACAGCCCGCTCGACTCCCACTCCCACACGCGTTCACCTTGGCAGACGATCACCGGATCCGCATCGGCCTGTGGATGCAGGGGCCTGCATCTCCAGGATGAGGCGCGGCCGAGGTGCCATCCGGGGAGGGATGTTCAGGCACGGGTCCGCCTCTTAGCGTCCTGTGCATGGTCATTGAGGGCAGTAGGGGAGAGGCCGCCGTCGTACGGCTCGACGGTGTGCGCAAGGAGTACGGCGAGACAACGGCGTTGGACGGGGTGTCCCTGGAGATCGGGGCGGGGGAGGCCGTCGCGGTGATGGGGCCTTCGGGGTGCGGCAAGTCGACCCTGCTCAACATGATCGCCGGACTGGACCGTCCGACCGGCGGCACGATCGTCGTGCACGGCGAGAACGTGGGGGAGTTGAACGAGAAGGGCCTCGCCCTGTACCGGCGGCGCCGTATCGGCATGATCTTCCAGTTCTTCAACCTGATCGACGATCTGTCGGCCCTCGACAACGTCGCCCTGGCCGCACAGCTCACCGGCACCCCCGCCCGCCAGGCCCGCCGCCGCGCACTGGAGCTCTTCGAGGAACTCGGCATCGCCGACCGGCGCAACGCCTACCCGGCGGTGCTCAGCGGCGGCGAGCGGCAACGCGTCGCAGTGGCACGAGCGTTGATGAACCGCCCCGCCCTGTTGCTGGCCGACGAGCCGACCGGCGCCCTGGACAGCCGGTCCGGCGAGCAGGTGATGGACCTGCTGCTGGACCTCAACCAGATCGGCCAGACGCTGATCCTGGTCACCCACGACGAGCACCTCGCCCGGCGCTGCGCCAGCCGCCTGGTCGAGCTCGCCGACGGCCGGGTCATCGGCGAACACGCTCTGGAGGCGTCCGCATGAGGGCCGTGTGGCGGGCCGCGCGCGCGGCGGTACGGCGGCGCAGGCTCCAGACGCTCGTCATCGCACTGGTGACGCTGACCTCGACGGCGGCCATGGTGGTGGCGCTCGGCCTGGTCGACGCGGCCTCCGCCCCCTTCGACAAGGCCTTCGGCAAGCAGCGCGGCCCGCATGTCGTCGCCGCCTTCGACCCGGCCAGGGTCTCCGACGCGCAGTTGGCGAAGGCGGCCCAAGGGCCCGGTGTGGCAGCCGCCGGGCCCTTCGCCCAGGCCACGGTCGAGCTGGCGAGCGGGCCCGCCAACAACTACGGCCTCGGCAACGAGATCACGGTCGTGGGCCGTGCCGACCCCAAAGGTCCGGTGGACCGGCTGGACCTGTGGGCGGGCCGCTGGGCCACCCGGCCCGGCGAAATCGTCCTCAACCGGGATGCGAACTGGCTCCCGGACGACCTGGGCAAGCAGCTCCGGGTGCCCTCGGGCCCGGCCCTCACCATCGTCGGATTCGCCTTCGACCTGAGCCGGACCGCGGACGCCTGGGTCGCCCCCGCCCAGATCGGCGCCCTGCACCCGACGGCCACCCAGATGCTGTTCCGCTTCCCGGACGCCTCCTCGGAGGACCGGCTGCGCACGCAGCTGGGCACGGTGACCGACGGGCTGCCGGCCGACGCACTGACCGCCTCACGGTCGTATCTCACCCTCAAGGACCAGGTGAGCAGCTCGGCCCGGGCCTACACCCCGTACCTGATGGCCTTCGGCATCCTCGGCATCGCGGTGGCGGTGCTCATCATCGCCAACGTGGTCAGCGGCGCGGTGATCTCCGGCTTCCGGCACATCGGCGTGCTCAAGGCCATCGGCTTCACGCCGGGGCAGGTGGTCGCCGTCTACCTCACGATGATCTCCGTCCCGGCGGTCCTCGGCTGCGCGCTCGGCACGGCTCTCGGCAATCTGCTGGCGCGCCCTTTCTTCGAGTTCGTGTTCATGGGGCCCGACGCGGGGGTGCTCCACGGCAGCGTCTCCGTCTCGGCCTGGGTGAACGCTGTCACCCTGCTCGGCATGCCGGGCGTGTGCGTCCTCGCCGCGTTCGCTCCCGCGGTACGCGCACACCGGATGTCCGCGGCACGGGCGATCAGCGCGGGCAGCGCGCCACGCGCCGGGCGGGCCCTGGCCATCCAGCGCCGGCTGGCGGGCAGCAGGCTGCCGCGCTCGGTGAGCCTGGGCGTGGGCTTGCCGTTCGCACGGCCGGGGCGCAGTGCTCTCACCCTCGCTGCGGTGGTCCTGGGGGTGACCACGGTGACGTTCGCGACCGGACTGGCGACGACGATGAACCGGTTCGGGAACGCGGGCCGTGACGCCTACCAGGTCACGGTGTACGCAAGCAGTTTCAGGGACGGCAAGGAGGTCCAGCCGGAACACGGCGACCGCGAACTCCAGTCACTGCTGGGCGAGTTGCCCGGCGCCGACGAGGTCACCGCCCGGGGCGACGTCGACGCGCGCATGGCGGGCTCCGTGCACCGGGTGATGCTCGAGGGCCGTCGGGGTGACCGGCCCCGGCTGGACAGCGTGCTCACCGAGGGCCGATGGGTGCGCAGCAGCGGCGAGATCGTGGCCGGATCGGCGTTCCTGCGCCAGAACGGTCTGCGGGTCGGCGATCACCTCCGCCTGGAGAAGGGCGACCGGGGTGAAAGGGTGCTTGTCGTAGGGGAGTTCATGGAGAGTGACGCCCGGTTGGTCGTCACCGACTGGTCGACCTTCACGCTGCTGGCCCCGCGCGACAAGCCCATCGCCTACCACGTCAAGCTCCGCGAGGGAGCCGACCCGGCCGCCTACGCCCGCGCAGCCAGGGCCGCCGACGCAGGGATCACCCCGACACCCCAGGGCGCCAACACCGTCACACAGACCATCATCGGCTCCGCGACGGCACTCACGCTGATGCTGGCGGTGGTCGCCTCCCTCGGCGTCTTCAACACGGTCGTCCTCAACACCCGAGACCGCCGCCGGGACTTGGGCATGCTGAAGTCCATCGGCATGACACCGAGGCAGGTCACCGTGATGACGGTGACGTCGATGGCGGTGCTCGGCGCGCTCGGATCCCTCCTCGGTGTTCCGCTGGGCATGGCAGGCCATCAGCTGGTCGTCCCACGGATGGCGGACGCCGTGGACATCACCCTGCCCTCCTACATGACGGACGTCTGGCAGGTCCCGTCCCTGACCGGCCTGGCCCTCGCGGGTCTCGCGATCGCGGTGCTGGGGGCGTTCGTCCCGGCGCGCAGGGCGGGGCGGCTGACGATCGCAGAGGTGCTGCGCAATGAGTGAGGGCCACTTCGATGCAGTCGCCGGAGCTGAGCTCAGCCGATCGGCGCGTACAGCACCCCCAGCTTGTCGATCTCGTCGCCCGAGCGGCCGGTGAAGCCGACGATCTGCCAGCCGGACGGGGCCGTGAAGCTCTTGGTGGCCGTCGTCGCCGTACCGGCCGACAGGGTGCGGCCCTTGTCCGTCGTGAACGCCGCCGAGAAGATCCGCGTACGGCCGTCCTTCTGGCCCTGCGTCAGCTTCACGGAGGTGAGGTGCTCGCCGGAGGCCAGGGTCAGGGACGTCGCTGTGCCGCCCGTACCCCCGTGGGACAGGGCCGTGGCGCCGTCGTGCGTCAGCGACACCGCGTCGAGGCGGGCGCCGCCGCGCAGGGTCAGCGTGCGGGGTGACGGGGCCGCGGGCAGGTCGTCCGCGTCGTTGAACGCCGTGCCGTGCGGGCCGCCGAAGAAGTCGCTTGCCTTCAGGGACGGGTTGACGGTGTACGAGAAGCCGACGGTGTGCGGGAAGTGGTCGGAGAGGTGCTCGCCGTCGGAGCGGAGGAAGGACGCCCACTCGTTGTGGTAGCGGGTGGCGTCGAGGCTGACGAGGTCGCTGCCGCGGTAGAGGACCTTGTCGACGACCTCGCAGTCGTTGGTGGGGGCGGCCGCGTCGCAGACCAGCGCGTCACTGCCCTGCGCGGGCGGCGTGCCGCCCTTGACCAGGTCGACCCACGGGTCCTTGAGACCGTTCTCGCTGACGAGCGTGCGGATGTTGTCGCCCGTGCGCGTGTACCGGGTGTTGGTGTCGCCCATGACGATCACCGCGTTGCCCGCGGAGTTGGCCTGGATGAAGTCCGACAGCTGCTCGATGTTGGCGCGGCGGGCGGCGAGGGCCGCATCCGTCACGTCGGCGTTGGTGTGGACGTTGTAGAGGTCCACGAAGACGCCCTCGGCGAGGCGGACGCGGGCGAGGGTGAAGCCCTTCGGGGTCAGGCAGTCGGCGTTCGTGCAGTCGTTCCAGTCGACGCGCTGGAAGTCCTCGAAGGAATGGTCGGAGAGGGTGTTCAGGCCGTCGCCGAACCCCGCGCCGCCGCTGGTCGCGGTGCGGTACGGGTGGGTGTCGTTGGCGTACAGCGACGCGTGGTAGTTGAAGTCCTCCTGGACGTTGACGATGTCGTACGCGCCGAGCCGCTGCCCGATCAGTGGGGTGTTGGTCTCCGGGTCGCTGTCGCCGAGGCCCAGGGGCAGGCCCGCGATGTTGTACGTCAGGACGTCGAAGGTGCCGGTGGTGGCCGCCTGGGCGGGGGTGGTGGTCGCGGTGAGGCCGGTGAGGGCGAGCGCGCCGGCGGCGAGGGCGCCGAGGAGTTTTCTCATGGGGGGTGTCTCCGGTCGGGGAGGCGAAGGATAGTTGAACGGTGCTCAGGTTCCAGCCCAACCAGAGTGACGTACAAGGTGGGTTGAGGAAACTGTGCGTGGCGGTGAGAGCCGCCGCGCCCGCGTTGCCCACCGCACACCCCTTGGTCGTTCAATGTTCATCTTCCGCCTCGATTCTCCTCACGCGGCGCAGGAGCGCCGTAGGAGGCGGCCACCGCAGAAGGCAGCGGTGGAGTGAGAGAGGCGCATCATGGGGCACGGCCACGGCCACAGTCACGGACCCGGGCATCACCACCACCACGACCATGATCACGAGCAGGCGGCGCTCCCCGCCGCCTTCGACACCTCCGTGCCCGACGAGGCACTGAACCCCGAGCAGCAGTCGCGCCGTTCGCTGCTGCGCCGCGCCGGTCTCCTCGGCGCCGGCCTGGCCGCCGGGAGCGTTCTCGCCCCGCAGGCCGCCGCCGCGCACGCCGCCTCCTCGGGCAGCCGCGGGAAGGGCTTCCTGTGGCTGGCCGGTGACCACCACATCCACACCCAGTACAGCAACGACGGCAAGTACCGCGTCGTCGACCAGGTCCGCCAGGGCGCCAAGCACGGTATGGACTGGCTGGTCATCACCGACCACGGCAACGCCACGCACGCCAAGATCGGTGTGGAGAAGGTCAACCCGGACATCCAGGAGGCCCGCTCCGCGTACGAGGACACGCTCGTCTTCCAGGGCCTGGAGTGGAACATCCCGGCCGCCGAGCACGGCACGGTCTTCGTGCACCCCGGCAAGAACGAGGTCTCCGTCCTCAAGCAGTTCGAAACCGATTACGACGGCAGCGTCAAGGGCGCCTCCGACTCGACGCCCGCCAACGAGGCACTGGCCGTCGCGGGGCTCGCCTTCCTCTCCGACCAGGTGCGGCGGCGCAAGGTCAAGGACGCGCTGATGCTCGCCAACCACCCGGCGCGGCGCGGTGTCGACTCCCCGCACGAGATCCGCGCCTGGCGTGACGCGACCCCCGCGAGCCACCAGATAGCCGTCGGCTTCGAGGGCGCACCCGGCCACCAGGCCGCCGGCATCCCCGCACCGCTCGGCATGGGCCGGGCCCGCGGCATCTACGACAACAACCCCAGCGCCAACTCCTTCGCAGGCTACCCGCTGGAGAGCTACCGCACCTGGGGCGGCTTCGACTGGATGACGTCCACCGTCGGCGGCCTGTGGGACAGCCTCCTCGCCGAGGGCAAGCCCTGGTGGATCACCGCCAACTCCGACTCCCACCAGGTGTACGCCGACACCGCGATGCGCGGCCCGAACAGCGACTACACCGCCAACGGCAAGTACGAGGACCCGGTCTACGGCGGCAAGATCGACCTCACCCAGGGCGACTACTGGCCCGGCTACTACAGCCGCACCCACGTCGGCGCGGACGGCTTCTCCTACGCCGCCGTCATGGACGGCATCCGCGCGGGCCGCATCTGGGTCGACCACGGCCAGCTGATCAGCGGCCTCGACGTCCGGGTGTCCGGCGGCAGCCGCTGGGCCACGCTGGGCGGCGCGCTGCACGTCCGCAAGGGCACGAAGGTCACGCTGACCGTGGACGTGGCGTTGGCCGGCGGGCCCAACTGGGCAGGCTTCGTCCCGCAGTTGGCCCGCGTCGACGTCATCCAGGGCGATGTCACCGGCGAGGTCGCCGACAAGGACACCTTCACCGCGCCGACGGCCAGGGTCGTCAAGTCGTACGAGGTGAACAAGTCCACCGGCACCGTCCGGCTCACCTACGAGCTCGGCCAGGTCGACCGCCCCGTCTACGTCCGCCTGCGCGGCACGGACGGCAATCGCACCGCCGTCGGCCCGATGGGCGCGGCCGTGGACCCGGCGGGCCCGGCCCTGGACGTCGTCGGCGACGCCGACCCGTGGACGGACCTGTGGTTCTACTCCAACCCGGTGTGGATCCTGCCGTCGTGACGCCGTACGTCCTCACGCTGGACGCGGGGACGCAGGACCTGCGCGCGGCCGATCACCTGCTCCTGACGCTGGCGGCCGAACTCGCCCTCACTGAGGGCACGTTCGGCTGCACGCACCTCGTGCGGGGGGAGCGGCCGCGGGTGGCCCTGTCTTTCGCGGTCGAGTCGGAGGCGGTGCTTGCCGCCACTCGGGAGTGGCTGCTCGCGAAGGGCTACGAGGTGACCGACGGCGCCCCCGACGAGATCGGGCGTGCCGTGCTCTACCCCGGCTCGGAAGCGCTCACCGGCACCTTGTCGATCGCGGAGCTGCTGTCCCGCTCCGCGATCGACCGCGTGACGGTCCTGGGCGCCGCCAGGGAAACCGCGCCGGAGACCGCTGTCGTCACCCGGGATCACGTACGCCCGCAGTGGCAGAACGGCGAGCTGGTCCTGGCCGTCATGCCCGCAGCGGGCGGCACGCTCGTCCCGTTCGAGGTTCCGGATCCGACACCCTGCTGCGCCGACCACTGAGGTTACTAGTGCGTAACGTCGAGGCGGACGACCGCGCCGATCTCGACGAGCTGGTCGGGCAGCGCAAGGTCGGAGACCCCCATGACGGTGCTGGTCGGCCGGTGATCGCCGCAGTACGCGGCGTGCAGGCGGGCGACCGTGTCGAAGTGCTCCCGCAGGTCCCTGACGAGGACAGTGGTCTCGACGATCTGGTCGCGGGTGGCGCCGAAGTGCTCCAGCACCCGGTCGAGGTTGTCGAGAGTCGTCCTCACCTGGAGCTCGAAGTCGCCCGCCCCGACGAAGGCACCGGTCATGTCGTGCGACAACTGCCCGGAGATGTAGAGCGTGTCGCCGGCCTGCACGGCCTGGCTGAACCCGTAAAGAGACTCCCACGGCATGCCGAAGCCGAATTCCTTGGACCGAACAGTCACGTTTCTCTCCTTGCAGTCGGCCGAACCATCCCCGCGGAGGGGGACGACAGGTAAGACCAGCATCGCCGCGACGGTGTGACAGGCGCTGCCGTACAACCACGAGCCCGAGAACCATTCCTTCGATCGGCTGAAGCCGGCAGCGACGGGACGGCCCGGTGGGGAGGCCGGCGCACAGCGAGCCTCAGGTCGCACCGGGCCGTCATGGGTGGAGGGCTGCCTCAGCGGCGGATGACCTGGGGTGCGATGTCCTCAGTGAATCCGTTCGTGTCGGATCCGGATGGGGATGCAGCCTTCGTGCTGGTGGCTCCGCAGAACGTGGCCTCCAGCGTCGCACCGAGTGTCGCGTTGACGATTCCGTTGTTGGAAGTGTTCGCCAGCGAGGTCATGCTTCGGGTGCCGTCGGCGGTGGTGAAGGCGTAGGTGTAGTAGCCCTGCACGGTGCCGGTGTGGCCGTAGACCGTGGTGCCGCAGGACAGCTTCCTGGCACGCAGACCCAGACCGTAGGACTGGCTGCCGTCCGCGTTGACCGGAACCATGGTCATCATCTGCTCCAGCTGCTCGGCGGGGAGGAGCTTCCCGGAGACGAGCGAGGAGAAGAAGCGGTTCAGATCTGCTGCGTTGGAGATGACCGCACCTGCGGACTGCCCCCACGAGACGGTCTGCTCGGTGGAGTCGACCAGGGGCAGGGTGGTGTCGTCCTGACGGAGGTAACCGCGGGCATAGGAGCCGGCGATGGTTGTCTGCGGGTGGACGTAGGAGGTGTTCCTCAGCCGCAGGGGACCGAAGATGCGCTGCTGGTAGTGGGTGGCCATGGGCGTGCCGGTGATGTTCTCGATGAGCTGCCCCAGCACGACGAAGTTGGTGTTGGAGTAGCTGTAGGCCGCGCCCGGTGCGTTGTTCAGAGGGCGGGCGGTCGACAGGTCGATGAGCTCCTGGTAGCTGAACACCTTGTTCCGGACCGACTCGAAGCCCGGAACGGTGTAGTAGAACATGTCGTTGGTGTAGTCGTACAGGCCGCTGCGGTGGCTGAGCAGGTGCCGCACGGTGATGCGGTCGTCGGGCAGCGACTCGGGCAGGTAGGTGTTGGCAGGGGCGTCGAGGTCCACGCGCCCTTCGGCGGCGAGCTGCATCAGCACCACAGTGGTGAAGGTCTTGCTGACGCTGCCCACGCGGAACCTGCGGCCGGTGTCCATCTTGGTGTGGGTGGCGGTGTCCGCCTCCCCGGTGACGATGTGGTAGCTCCTGAGGCCCTCGTCGATCCGTGTGAGCGCTCCGGGCGCGCCCTGTGCTACGGCCGTCTTCTGAACGGAGCGCACCGCAGCGGTGTCCGGGGCGGGAGGGGCGGAGCTGTCCGCGATGGCAGGGGAGGCCGCCAGCGTGGCGATCAGGGTGGAGCCGGCGAGCATCATGCTCACGTCTTTGATTCGCATCCGAATCTTTCTGATGCGAAGAGTGGGAACGTGCCCCGCAGGCCGGACGCCCCGTCCGAAAGCCGTATCCGCACGGTCAGTCGAGCCAAAGCACGTGGGGACTCGTGCGGTTGGGCGGACGCAGAAGGGGGTCGTGGTTCTCGGCCTGGGCGGAACCGCAGGCATAGTAGTACGGAAACAGTGTGTTTCATAACGTGTGATGCCAGAAGATGATGTGTGCCGTGCCGGCCAAGGGATCGGACTCGGCGGTGGCCCCGCCACCCCCACTCTCTGGCGCTCCCACCAGAGGGATATGCTGAATTTCGGTATTGATCCGGTGCTCCGCGCGAGGAGAAAGCCGACGCGTTGTCGTCATGCATCGTTCATGCGTGGGTGTCCATGGCTGGTCACAACGTGTGTCCTGTCGGGCTGCTTCCACGTCCGAACGGCCTGTTGTGATGCGCCTTGCGCTGCGGTGCAGATCGACGATTCCTCACAGGCCTGGAGGACCTTGTGGACGCCAGTGATGAGGCCGCACGCGGCCTGACCGACATTGAAGGATTCCTCTTCTGGGAAGCCCACCGCCGTACCGCTCAAAGGCGTGCGGCCAAATTCGCCGCACGGGTCGCCGGGCTGAGCGAGAGACAGAAAGCCGAGATCGAGTGGTGGTACGTGGAAGAGCAAGTCCGGGTTTGCCGGATGATGACGCAGCACATCACCGAGCACATCACCGCGGTGGAAGATCACCACGCCAAGCGCTGTGCACAGCTGCGCCGGAGCGCGTACCTGGCGGCAACTCTCATCACCGTGATGATGCTCGGCCTGTGCAGCGCGATGATCATCGCTGTCGTCGGCTGACAAGCGGACCAGAACCGGGCAATGCCCGACCGGGTGATCGCCCTGCACAGAGCCTGAGCGGTCATCCACCGACGGTTCTTCACCGTCGTGGTGTGGCCTTGCCGGATGCTCCGCCAAGCACAGTGACTACTCAAGACAGTGTGATTCTTTTCATCACACTGTTTTCCGCTCGCCGACGGACGGCCCGGCGCCCAGCCGACGTCATCCGTTCACCCCGTGTTCTGTGGGAGCCCGGGGTGAGATCCCCCGGGCCACCGGATCCTCGGGACTCGTCCCGAGGCCCTCGACCAGCTCCGGCTCCCCCTTGAGCCCGTTCGACAGGCGTTCACCCGAGTACCTGTCGGCCTGGTGCGGACGCACCGGGAAGCAGGTTGACTTCATTCCATGGCAGGCCGCGGGACGTCCCCCGGCCCGCGCGGGCGGCGCGGGGGCAAGCCCGTGCAGCGGATGTCCCTGGACCCGAGGCGCTGGGCGGCAGCCCAACGCCTGAGAACCGGCGAGGCAGGCAGGCTGTGGAGTCAGCTCACCGCGGTCGACTTCTTCGGTCACTCGTTCCAACTGGCCGCCCTCGCGCTGCTGTGCTTCTTCCCCTTCCTCATCGTCGTCACTGCCGCGGCCGGCCGTGACGCCGCTGCAGTGGTCGCCAACTGGCTGGGAGTGAACAAGCAGGCGGCCCAGGCCGTGGCGTCCCTCTTCGTGCCCGGCCATGGTCCGGCCACACTCACGGTACCGAGCGCATTCCTGCTGGTTCTCGGGGCCGTCGCGGTCGCCGGCGTCCTGCAGAGCTGGTACCAGATGGTTTTCAGCGTCCCGGTCCGGGGATGGCGGGACATCACAGCACGGCTCTACTGGCTCGCGACACTGCTCGCGTACGCTGCGGCGCAGGCAGCGATCGGCAGAGCCCTCGGCGGGCCGCTGCTCCAGAGCCTGTGCGGCCTGGTTGTGGCGACGTTCTTCTGGTGGTGGAGCATGCATGTGCTCCTGGCGGGAGCCGTCCGGTGGCGCACTCTTTTCCCGCCGGCCCTCGCCACCGGTGTCTGCTGGGTGGGCCTCGGGGTTTTCTCCGCCTTCTACTTCTCCGCGGCGATCGTGGCCAACGAGCAGAGGTACGGCCCCATCGGCGTCGTCATGATCATCCTGTCCTGGCTGGTGGCGGTGGGCGTGGTCATCCACCTCGGAGCGGTCATCGGCCGTCGGTACCTCGAACACCGCTCACGACCGGCTCCCATGAGCGGCCGATCTACCCGAGGCGCCTCCCAGCGGGACGACTGAGGCAGGGCCCCTGGCCCTGTGCGGCGCGCTCGTACGGGGGAAGGCTGTGATGCTGGTGGGAGAGAGCAGTCCCCTGCAGACAGGGGTGGTGAACGTCGTGGCAGTGAGCGACGAAACCCCGCACGGACCTGCCATCCCGTACGTCGATCCGCTGGGAGACCCGTTTCTGCGGACACGGTTCGCCGTGCCGGCGAGACCCGTCACGTTCCTGCGACGCGAACGGCTGGCCGAGCACCTCCATCAGGCCCTGCAGACACCCCTGACGATGGTCAACGGTGCCGCCGGCGCGGGCAAGACCCTGCTGGTCGCCGACTGGGCCGCGGGCCTTGGGCGGCCGGTCGCCTGGCTCACCCTCGACGCGGCGGTCCAGGGCCCGGTGATGTTCTGGGCCCATCTGCTCCAGGCCCTGCGCGCCAGCGGTGTGACGGTGCCCGGCGAGATCGGCTTCCCCGTCGACGCGGGCGGGGTGAACCACACGTTGCTCACCCGGCTCGCCGCGCAGCTCAGTGGCAGCGACCGGACCGTGATCGTGGTGCTCGACGAGTACGACCGCGTGACCGCCCCGCAGATCGCGGAACAGCTGGAGTTCGTCCTGCACCACGCCGGGTCGGCACTGCGCCTGGTCCTCGTCACCCGCACCGAGCCGCTGCTGCCGCTGCACCGGTACCGGGCGGCCGGCACGATGACCGAGATAAGGAACGCCGAGCTGGCCTTCACCCCTCAGGAGACGGTCGCGCTGCTGGAGCTCCATGGACTGCACCTCTCCGTGCCGGCGGCGCGTGCTCTGGTGGACCGCACCCGGGGCTGGGCGGCCGGCCTTCGGTTGTGCGCCCTGGCCGCGCGGGAGAGCCCGGACCCGGAGGTCTATCTGAAGGAGTTCGAGGCGGGCCACAGCACGGTCGCCGACTTCCTGCTGGCCGAGGTGCTCAAGCGGCAGACGCCTCACACCCAGGACCTCCTGCTGCGCATCAGTGTCCTGGACCGCTTCTGCGCCGACCTGGCGAACGCGCTGACCGAGCGGACCGATGCCGAGCCCATCCTCGCAGGCCTGCACCGCGAGAACGCGTTCGTCGAGGACCTTGGACACGCCTGGTACCGCCTCCATCCATTGTTCCGGGAAATACTCCGGGCCCATCTGCGGGAGCGCTGTCCCGGCCTGGAGCCGGAACTGCACCGACGGGCCGCGCAGTGGCTGCGGCGGTCCGGGTGGCTGCCGGAGATGCTGACCCATGGCGCCGCCGCGGCAGACTGGGAGTTCACCGCCCGTGCCCTGGTCGACGACCTGGCGATCGGACAGCTGCTCACCCGCCTCTGCTCCGACGACCTGGCCGACCTGCTCGCCGGCATGGGACCTGAGGCGACGAGCCCCGCGACGGACCTGCTCCGCGCGGCTCGCGAGCTGTCCCGGCACGACCTCGATCGCGGTCTGGCCCACCTCCACCATGCCGAGGAGCAGCTGGACGCTTCCGGGCCCGCGGCGGCCCAGCTGAGCTGCGCCCTGCTCGAGGTCCTGGCGGCCCGGCTGGCCGGATCCCCTCGCCGGGCGGAGCAGGCCGCGGCAGCGGCCCGGGAGCTGCAGCGGGAAGTCCCCGCCCATCTGCTGGACCAGCATCCGGAACTTCCCGCTCTGCTGCTGACCCATCTGGCCTCCACGCAGCTGTGGGCCGGGCGCTTCGACGAGGCGCGAGCCGCCCTCACCGCGGTGGCCGGCAGCCCCGGCGGTGCCTCCACGGCGATTGCTCGGGAAGAGTCACTGGGGCACCTGGCGCTGATCGACTACCTCGACGGGTGGCCGAGCAGGGCGGAGCGCAACGCCTGTGCGGCGACGAGCGAGGCAGAACGGTTCAGCCTGCCCCAGCCGTGCGGCTCCGGGCTCGGACGGCTGGTCCTGGCCGCGGTGGCCGTCGACCGGGACGAACTGGGCCGGGCGCAGGCACTCCTCGACCAGACGCCCGACGCGGTGACGCGGGACCCGGTGACGGCTGCGGGCCGGTCCGTCGCGACGGCCCGGCTGCTCCTGGCCCGGGGCAAGGCGCGCGCCGCGCTGGCGGCCGCGGATCCGGCCGTGTCGGCCGACGTCGCCTCGCCCTGGGCGGAAGGCCACGCCGCCCTGGTCGCCTCAGCCGCCCACCTGGCCGAAGGCCGTCCGGACGCGGCCGCCGAGGTGCTGCGGCAGGTGGCCGGAGGGCAGCCGGCGTGTGCTGTGGGCGCGGCACGGGCGCATCTCGCGGCAGGCGATCGGCTGGAGGCCATCCACGCACTCGACGGCATCGCCGCCGAGGGGCGCGTCGGCCCGGCAGTGCGCGTTCGCGCCACGCTGGTTCGGGCGCAGGCCGCGAACACGGCGGGAGACGTCGCCACCGCCCGCAGGCTGCTGGCCGAGGCGCTCCAGGAAGCCCGGCGCGAGAGGCTGCGCCGTCCCTTCCTGGAAGCCGGACCGTGGCTCGGGCCCTTCCTGGCATCGGCACCGCTGCAGCAACTGGCTGCCGGCTGGCTCACGCCGGGCCCCGCGGCACGAGGCGAGCCGCTCCGTCCCGCAGCCGAGCCGGCGCCACTGCTGGTGGAGCGGCTGAGCGAACGTGAGCGCGAAGTGCTGCAGCGGCTCGCCCAGATGATGTCGACCGAGGACATCGCCGCCGATCTGTATGTGTCGGTGAACACGGTGAAGACCCACCTCAAGAGCGTCTACCGAAAGCTGGCGGTGAATCGGCGCCACGACGCGGTGCGGCGGGCACGGGAGCTGGGGCTGCTGTGACCCACTCGCTGATGACCGCGCGCCGGCCCTGAGCCGGGGCGGATCCATGCGGTTGCGGCGCTCTCCCCCACGGCGGGTGAGGTGCCAGGTGGGCGTTTCGGGTGCGATGGGAGTGGCGGCGGCCTGCCCGGCGCCGCCCGGGATGCCCGTGCCGTGGCCCGGGCCGACTCGGCGAGGTGGACACCGTGACACACTGGCGGGCTCTCATCGCCCTGGGTACCGCCCAGTTCTTGATGGTCCTGGACACGTCCGTCATGAACGTCTCCATCAGCCAACTGGTCGACGACTTCGACACCGAGGTCACCGCCATCCAGGCCGTCATCACGCTGTACGCGCTGGTCATGGCGGCGTTCATGATCGTGGGCGGCAGGTTCGGGGACATCCTCGGACGGCGGCGCATGTTCTTCCTGGGGCTCGTCGTCTACGCCACCGGGTCGGCCCTGACCGCCATGGCCCCCACCTTGGGGGTCCTGGCGCTGGGCTGGTCGGTCATCGAGGGGCTCGGGGCCGCGATGGTGCTGCCGGCCATGGCGGCCCTCGTCGCCGAGAACTACCGGGGGCGGGACCGGGCCGTCGCCTACGGCGTCATCGGCGGACTGGCCGGGGCGGGGATCGCGGTCGGCCCGTTGCTGGGCGGCTGGGTGACGACGTACCTCACCTGGCGGCTGGTTTTTGCCGGTGAGGTGGTGATCGTCGTGGCCGTTCTGTGTTTCCACCGTGTGATCGCGGTGTCCCCCCGGACCGGTCGGCGCCCCCGGCTGGACGGTGTCGGCGCCGCCCTCTCGGCTGCCGGTCTGGGGCTGGGCGTGCTCGGGGTGCTGCAGAGCGGCACCTGGGGCTGGGTGCGGCCCCGCAACCCGCCCTTCACCGTCCTGGGCTTCGCCCCGACGCTGTTCCTCATCGGTGCCTCAGTGGCCGTACTGGCCGGCTTCGCGCACTGGGAGCGGCGGCGGGAGGCCCACGGCACCGATCCCCTGGTGCACCTGTCCCTGCTGCGTCAACCCGTGCTGCGCTCCGGACTGCTGTCGTTGCTCAGCCAGAACCTCATCCTGCTGGGGCTGTTCTTCACCATCCCGCTGTACTTGCAGGTGGTGCAGGGCTTCGACGCCTTCCAGACCGGTCTGCGACTGCTCCCGGTGTCCGCCACCATGCTGGTCGCCTCCACAGTCGGCTCCCGGCTGGGGCGGGTGGCGGGACCGCGCCGGGTGGTCCGTCTGGCCCTGGGCACCCTGGCGGCAGCCGTCGTATGGCTGCTGGCCACCATCGACCCGGTCATCGACGACGCGCAGTTCGCCGCAGCCATGGCCCTGCTGGGGGTCGGCATGGGCCTGCTGGCCTCGCAGCTGGGCAACGTCGTCCAGTCCAGCGTGGGCGAGGAGGAGCGCAGCGAGGCGGGTGGGCTGCAGTTCACCGCCCAGAACCTGGGCTCCGCGCTGGGCACCGCACTCATCGGGTCGCTGCTCATCGGCGCCCTGGCCCACGCCTTCACCACGCACGTGGAGGACGACCCACGGCTGTCGGAGGAAGCCCGTCGGCAGACGGGCGTGGCCCTCGAAGCCGGGATCAGCTTCGTCCCCACAGAGCAGGTGCGTTCGGCGGCCGAACGCGCCGGGCTGCCACCTGCCGAGGTCGATGCCGTCGCGGACTCCTATGCATCCGCGCAGCTGGACGGGCTGAAGGCGGCGATCCTCGCCACCGGTGGGATCACTCTCGCCAGTTTCCTGGTCACCCCGCGTCTGCCGGCCGGGCGGGGAAGCGGGACGCAGACCCCCGACACCGGTGCCCCGACCGAGGTGCCGGGCTCGACGCGCTGAGTCCGCAGGGAGGCTGCGATGCACCAGACAGAGCAGAGCACGCCCAGGGAGCGCAGAATCGAACGCCGCGCCCACGCCGACTACACCGGTGGCGTCTACGGCTCCATGCTCGCCGCCTCCGTGATCGTGGGCGCCGGTCACCTGGGCTCGTTTCCACGTGTGCAGCTGGTGCTGCTGCTGTTGCTCACCGGTGGGGTGTTCTGGGGCGCGCATGTGCACGCCCAGTTGTTCGGGGCGCGCCTGGCGCAGCAGACCCTGGACCGCCGGGCCGTGCTGCACGTGTTCCGGGACGAGTGGACCATCGTGAAGGCCGCGATCCCGCCGGCCGTCGCCGTGGCCGTGAGTCCGCTGCTCGGCCTGGACGTGCCCGGTGCCCTCTGGCTGGCGCTCGCCGTGGCCGTGGCCGGGCAGGTGGGCTGGTCGATGGCCGCGGCACGGCGTGCCGGCACGTCCTGGCGTCTGACGGCCGTCACCGCATTGGTGAACCTGTTGCTGGGTCTACTGATCATCCTGTTCAAGATCATCCTGCACTGACAACTGACAGAGGTCGTCCGCGTCGGCGGCGCCGGATCACCTGTACCGGGTGAGGGCGGGAGGCGTATCGAGGCGCACGATCGCAGTCAAGGGCGCCGTCCGGCTGCCCTTGGCGGCCCGGGGAGAGCAGCTCATGCGTTATGAGATCCGCGTCGACGGAAACATGTCGGAGGTGCTGGCCAAAGTATTCCCGGAGCTGGACCACGTGGTGATGTCCGGTCAGACCATCCTGTACGGGCCTGTCGTCGACGAGGCTCACCTGTACGGGCTGCTGGCCCGCTGCCAGTCGCTGGGGTTGCGGGTCGTGGAGATGCGCCAGGTGCCGGAGTGATCCCTGCGCACGGCGGCCGCATCGGCATGTCAGAGGCGTTCCGCACTGATCCTTCCTGAGCGGGTGGCGGCGCCCAGCGCCTCGAAGTCCCGCTCGTTCTGGTCGGCGTAGCCTTGCGCGAACTCGGCGAGAGCTCGGTCGAAGCGGTCGCCGGCGCCCAGGTAGGCGGCGATGGCGACGGGGTCGCCGGAGCGGGCGTGGGCCCGCGCCAGACAGGCCCCGCACAGCCGCGCGAACAAGCACAGCAGGGCAGGGCTCATGGTGTCCGGCCGCGCGATGCCCTTCCAGTCCCGCAGCTGGCGTACGTAGAAGTCGCGTCCGCGCCCGTCGAGGCCCTCGGCGTGCGTCCAGCCCAGGAAGATGTCGCCAGCTGTCTGGATCAGCCGCTGACCGGCCACCACCCGGCGGCCCTGGTTGTCGTAGTACTCGCCGCCGGTGTGGGCGGCGAGCACCGACTCCTGCGCCTCCTTGGCCTGCAGCACAAGGGGGTCGTCGTCGTCCCTGCCGAGCAGGAGCAGGATCCAGCAGCGGGTACCGACACTGCCGACGCCCACCACTTTGCGGGCCATGTCCACCAGACGGTAGTGGTGCAACAGGTGCCGGCGCTCGGACGACAGGGTCCGGGCGTATCCCTCCAGAACGCGGTGCAGCAGCTTCTCCTGCGCTTGCTCGGACGGGTCGGTCATCATGTCCCGCAGCGGGGTGATCAGTGGAGGGTCCGGTGCGATCCGGCGGCCCTCGGCCGTGGCCCGGGTGAGTTTCGCGAAGGCCTGCAGGTGGGTACGGGTGCGGGCGCGCGCCATCGCCTCGGCGGTACGGCTCCTGGCCTCCCTGGTCATCGACGCGGCCAGCAGATCCCGTAGGTGGTCGGCGTCGTCCTGCGCGTACCAGATGTCCAGGGTGCGCATGTCGGCGAACTCCCGCATCCGCCGCCGGTACGCCCGCACGCATGCCTCCACCGCTCTGTCCTGTTCCTTGACCGGGAAACCGTTGGCACGGCCCGCGATCGCGAAGCTTGCCGCCAGCCGTTTGACGTCCCATTCGAACGGCCCGGCCAGCGTCTCGTCGAAGTCGTTGATGTCGAAGACCAGATGACGCTCCGGCGAGGCCAGCAGCCGGAAGTTCAGCAGGTGGGCATCGCCGCAGAGCTGCACCGTCAGACCGGTGTTCGGGACGGGCCCCAGGTCCGTGGCCATGACCGACGCCGCACCCCGGTAGAAGCGGAAGGGGGACTCGAGCATCCGGCCGTAGCGGATCGGAACCAATTCCGGTACCCGCGTGGCCGATTGCCGCTCCAGCACCTCGACGGGGTCGGGCCGTTCCTGTCCTGCCTCGAACCAGCCGTGGGAGGAACGCGAGGCGCGTTTGCGCGCGTTCCTGCCGTACGCCGCTCTCTCAGCCGGTGTCAGAGAGGCCGTGAACGCGCTCGGTATGGTCATGGCTCAACCTCCTGGGCCGCCGTCCTCTTGCCGGGGAGTCCTACTCCGGCGGCTCCCGGCCCTGCCGCCGCAGCCCCGCCCGTACCGCGCCCGCGAGCACCCGCACGGCGACGCCCACGAGCAGCAGACCGCCCGCCATCTGCACCATCGTCGCCACCCGCCCGGTCTGAGAGCGGGCGGTGATGTCGCCGTAGCCGACAGTGGTGAACGTGGTGAGCGCGAAGTACAGGGCGTCCGTCCTGGTCAGCGGTTCGCTGAAGGAACCCGGGAGGTAACGCTCCAGCAGGTAGTAGACGTCGGCGAACAGCACCAGATACAGCGTCAGCGTGGCGGCCAGGGCCTCGACGGCCTTCAGACGGGGGTGGGGCGAGCGCACAATGGCCCACACCTCCCACGAGAAGACCAGGGCGACCACGAGCAGGCCGCACGCGAGCACGGCCGCCGCACCGATCGTGTCGCTCCGCTCCAGGGGCAGCAGGTAGTACGCGGTGACGAGGCCCGCCGCAATGAACATGGCGCGCGCGACGGCCACGGCCGCCGCCCGCCGACCGGGGCCCTGGCCGGGCCGGGTGTCCTCCGCCCGGACAGCCGGGGGATCGCTCATCTCGTGCCCTCTTCGTTCGGTCTGCCGGACACCGGTGAACGCGTCCGCTCCTACCTCATCGCCCAGGTGCCGCCGACGGATCACCCGCTGTGGGTGACCACGTGGCTGACGGCGCGCGGGACGCTGGCGCGATGACGTCTTCGGCTCGCGCGCCGACCCGGCGGCTCGGCCTGTTCGAGACGGCGGTCGCCCTCGCCCGGCGAGCCGCACTCCGGAGGTCGCGCACCCCGGCACCGGGCGGAACCACCGCGACTGTGTGACACCCCGCTCGGTGCGGAGTCAGGCGGCCCCGGGCCGGGCCTGGCCGGGTGGTGGCCACCCCCTCCGTCACCTGGTGGCAGCGTGCCGGCACCTGCCGGGGCAGCAGGCACGACCAAGGAGCAGCCATGGTCCCGAACAACGCCTCCGGGCCCTCCCCCTCCGGCGGAACCCCGGAAACGGGCCGAGTTCTGACGGCCGCCGAACACGCGGAGTACGAGCGTCTGCGCCGCGCAGCGAAGGCACGCCACCGGTGGGCACGCCAGGTGGGTGCCTCCGTCCTCCTGCTGCTGGCCCTCCTGCTCGCCCCCGCAGCCGTGGTCGCTGCCTGGGTGGACGACGAGGTCTCCGACACCGACCGGTACGTGCAGACTGTCGCGCCGCTGGCAGCGGATCCGGCGGTTCAGGAGGTCCTGATCGACCGGCTGACCGACCGCGTGGTGGACAACGTGGGCGTCGAGGCGGTGACGGACGCGCTCGCCAAGGCGCTCGCGGACGCCGGAGCGCCACCGCGCGTGGTGCAGGGAGCCGAGGCGCTCGACGGCCCGCTGCGCTCCGCGGTCAGGTCCGTGGCCGACCGCGTCATCCGCCGAGTGGTCACCAGCGACACCTTCGAGCAGGCATGGGAGGGCGCCAACCGGCGTGCCCACGCCGCGGTGGTGAACATGCTCACCGGAGAGCGTGAGGGTGTCCTGCGCGCCGAAGGCGACGCCGTCCAGCTGAACCTCGGAGCGGTCGTCGACGAGGTGCGCCAGCGCCTCGTCGACGCGGGCTTCGACAAGGCCGCCGCCATCCCGGACACCGACCGGACGGTCACGCTGTTCGAGACGGAGAAACTGGGCAAGGCACAGGACGCGATGCGGTTGCTGGACATCATGGGCACCTGGCTGCCCGTGCTGACCGTCCTGCTCGCCGCCCTCGCCGTGTGGACCGCTCCGGCACACCGGGTGATGCTCCTGATCGCGGCCACCGGCGTCGGCGTGATGATGGTGGTGCTGCTTGTTGCGCTGGCCGTCGTACGACGGGTCTACCTCGACGCCGTCCCACCGTCGGCCCTGCCCCCCGATGCCGCTGCGGTGATCTTCGACACGTTCGTGCGCTTCCTGCGCGACAGCACCCGCACCCTCCTCGTCGTGGCCGTCATCACAGCACTGGCCGCTTACCTGTTCGGTCCCGGACGCGCGGCCCGCGGCGTACGGGCGCTCGCCCAGCGGGGCACCACGGCCACCGGGCGGGGACTGCACCGCGTCGGGGTACACACCGGCTCGACCGGACGGTGGCTGGACGCCCACCGGTCGTGGATCACCGGAGTCGTCATCGGGGCGGGCGCCGTGGCACTCGTGCTCTGGAACCACCCCACGGTCGGCGCGGTGGCGCTCGTCCTCGGCCTGGTCCTGGTCGTGCTGGCCGTCGTGGCGGTGCTCGCCGCCGCAGCGGGACCGGAGCCGGCCGCGACCGCCGCAGGGGAGCCGGGGCGACGGGCCCCGTGAGCCATGGTCGACAGATGCCGAACGGTGATCAGGTCACACGGTACGCCCGCCGCCGACCGTCGGCGGCGGGCACGCTCACCCGCCTCGGGTGAGGCGCATGGGCCTTGCCGTGGGCACGCTGAGAAACGGCACCCACCGCCTACCGGACGCACGCCCGGGACGGAGACGAGACCATGAGCGCGCAGACGTACCTCGCGTACGACTTTCCGCTGTTGAGCGCTTTCTGGACCATGATGTGGTTCTTCCTGTGGATCATGTGGTTCGTCCTGCTCTTCCGGATCGTCGTCGACATCTTCCGTGACGACTCCCTGAGCGGCTGGGCCAAGGCCGGCTGGCTGGTGTTCGTCGTCGTCCTGCCCTTCCTGGGCGTGTTCGTCTATGTGATCGCCCGCGGCAAGAACATGGGCCGCCGGGAGATCGCGCAGGCGCGCGTGCAACAGGAGGCGTTCGAGAGCTACATCCGCGACACCGCCAAGGGCGGCGCAGGACGGCCCAGCAGCGTCGACGAACTCGCCAAGCTGTCCGAGATCCGCGCCCGCGGCGACATCACGGATGAGGAGTTCCGCAGGGCGAAAGAACTGGTCCTGACCGGCTCGGGCCCCATGGAGCACCCGACCCGCGACACCCCCGCCTCCGGTCGCTGAACACCGCCGGACGACCACCAACCGGACGGCACGACATCGAAAGAGGTAACAGGATGGCTGCCACACAACCCGCACGCGCGCACACGACCCAGCAGGCGTGGGCCACCGGCCTGATGGCCTTCGCGGCCGTCATGCTCATGATCGCCGGAGTGCTCGACATCATGCGAGGCATCGCGGCGATCGTCGAGGACGACGTCTTCGTCTCGACGCAGAACTACATCTTCGAGTTCGACCTCACCGGGTGGGGCTGGATCCACCTCGCCCTGGGCGCGCTCGCTGTCATCGTCAGCCTGGGGCTGTTTCAGGGGGCGACGTGGGCACGCGTCGCCGGCGTGGCCATCGCCGGACTCGTCATCATCGCCAACTTCCTCTCCCTGCCGTACTACCCGGTCTGGTCCGTCGTGATGATCGCCATCTCGGGGTTCATCATCTGGTCCCTGTGCGTGGCGCGGGAGTCCTTCGGATCGTTCGAGCGCGCGCCGCGCGGCGTGTGACATCGGCTCGGGCGGCGAGGACCGTGCGTCGGAACAGATCACGGACCCGGCCCCAGGGGCCGTACCGCCCTAGCCGTTCACCCCCGCGTAGTGCCTCAGACTCCACCGCCACAGCAGCCTCGCCCCGAGGTATCCGACCAGCCCCAGCAGCGGTGACGCCGCCGCCAGCCAGTAGGGGACGCTCGTGTCGTGGCCGGTGAGGACCGCCGCCGGGAAGTACGCGACGAAGGCGAGGGGGAGGCCGTACGTCAACAGGCCGCCCACCGCCCTCGGCAGGACGTTCAGCGGGTAGCTGCCGAACGTGCCGAGGAGTTCCTCCAGCCAGCGGCCCCAGTAGTCGGCGGCCGGGAAGCGGAGCGACGCGCAGGCGACCACCGTGAACAGGGCCGCCTCCAGGAGCATGCCGCCGATGACCGCGGCGATCAGGTAGCCGATCCGGCCCGCCGTCCAGTCCAGGTCGGAGCGGGCCAGCGCGCCCCACATCAGGCCTGCCGCGACCGTCAGGTCACCGATCGCGTTGGTCGGGAAGAACTCCAGCTGGACCTGGCGGTAGACCGGCATGGGGCGCAGGAGGTACACGTCGATCCTGCCCTCCTGGATGTGCCGGCCCAGACCGTGCACGCGGCCCAGGAACAGCACGAACAGCCCGTGCGCCAGCATCCGCGTCGCCGGGATCAGCAGCACGTCCGAGCTGTCCCAGCCGCCCATCCCGGTGAACCGGGTGAGCAGCACGGTCGCGAACACGATCACCGAGACCTGCCAGACCGCGCCGATCGCGATCATCATCAGGAACTCGGAGCGGTACTCCAGCTGCGCGCGGAAGTTCAGGCGGGTGATCCGCCAGACGAGACGCACCGCGTTCACCTTGTCAGCCTCCCTGCGAGATCACACGCCGGGCCGCCCGCCGCCACACCAGCCGGGTGAACAGGGCCAGTGCCACGATCCACGCGGCCTGTACGGCGAGTTCGGCTCCTGCCTCGGACAGCGGGATCCGGCCCACGTACAGCGACAGCGGCACGTTCAGCGTCGCCTGGAAGGGCAGGAAGCCGCTGAGCGTGATGAACCAGTCCGGGAAGAACCACAGCGGCGCGTACACCCCGGCCAGCAGGTTCTGCGCGAAGATCAGGATGAGCATCGCGGCGCCGTTGCGGAGCGTGAAGAAACACAGCTGGTCGATGACGAGCATGACGTAGTACAGGACCCACTGGCCGAGCAGCATGCTGACGGCGAACACGCCTGCCACGGCGGGCGACTCGGGAGGCTTCACGACACCCGACGCCAGGCACACGGCGTATCCCGTGAGCGCCCAGGCGAGGCCGTACACCTGCTCGCCCAGCGCCCGCAGCGCGTAGTAGCGCTGCGGGGGCAGCGGGCGCAGGTACCAGTACACGATCGTGCCGAAGTGCATGTGCTGGAGCACGGTGTCCCGGCCGGCGTACTGGTCCAACTCCCGCAGCCGCAGGGCGAGTACGGCCATGACGGCGTACGTCACCGCCTGGTCGCGGGCGAGTCCGGCGGTACTGCCGGACTGCGCGTACAACCCCCGCCACAGGGACCACACCAGCACCACCTGCACCGTCAGCCGGAGCAGGGCCGCGGTGATGCGTGGTGGGGCGTGCAGCTCGCCGAGCGGCGTGACGCGGGCCGCCCGCCAGGCGTGCAGGACGGCCATCAGGAGTCCCCCACTGCCTGGACGTACGCGGTCCGCATCACGTCCTCCAGATCCGCCTCGTCCATGGCGATGTCGGTCACGTCGTAGCGCTCGATGATCGCCCGCAGCGCCTGGTGCACGGTCGGCGCCTCGGGCCCGTCCGGGCCGAACACCAGCCGAGGGCCGTCCCGCCGCAGCAGCGCGATGCCGGGCAGCGGTACGGCATCGGTGTGCGCGTCGGCGAGCGTGGCCCGCACCTGCCAGGTGGAGCCGAACTTGCGGCGGATCTCGTCGAGCGTGCCGTCCAGGACGAGCCGCCCGTGGTTGATCAGGACGACCCGCTCGGCGAGCCGCTCGACCTCCGTCATGTCGTGCGTGGTGAGCAGGACCGTACGGCCGCGTTCCTCGACCTGGTGCCGCAGAAACTCCCGCACCTGTTCCTTGACCACCACGTCCATGCCGATGGTCGGTTCGTCGAGGAAGACGACCTGCGGGTCGTGCAGCAGGGCCGCCGCCAGGTCGCAGCGGACCCGCTGGCCCAGGGAGAGATGCCGTACGCGGGTGTCCCAGAAGGAGGACAGCTCCAGCAGGTCGTCGAACTCCCGTAACCGTGCGGCGTGTTCGGCCTTCGGCACCTCGTAGATGTCCCGCAGGATCGCGAACGACTCCCGCACCGGCAGGTCCCACCACAACTGGGTGCGCTGTCCGAACACGGCGCCGATGTTGCGGGCGTTGCGCTCCCGCTCCTGGTACGGCACGACTCCCGCGACCCGGGCCTCACCGGCCGTCGGAGTGAGGATGCCGGTGAGCATCTTGATGGTGGTGGACTTGCCGGCGCCGTTCGGGCCGAGGAGAGCGAGCAGTTCGCCGGGGGCCACGTCGAAGGTGACGTCGACGACGGCGTGCTTGGCGACCCGCTCCGGGTTGACGAGGGAGCGCAGCGCCCCGGCCAGGCCGGGACGCCGCACGGTGGTGTGGAAGGTCCGGGTCAGGCCCCGGACCTCGATACTGCCACTCAATTGATCTCCGAGAAGACGAAGGAGAATTCCGCGGGCTCCGCCCGCAGGAAGTACTGCGGCAGCGGGCCCGGGCCGCACGACTGCGAGCCGATGCCGTGCTGGCCGTGGTCGAGGTTGACCCACACCGTGTTGTCCGGCGTGAGGTCGGTGCGGTGGCGGGCGGCGTCCAGCTGTTCGGTCGTCCAGCGTCGGGCGGTGAACCAGAACTCCGGGTCGCCCTCGATGCGCAGGCCGCCGATCTCCACCCAGCGGACGTCGGCACGGGCGCCGTTCTCCTGCGGGCGGACGTACGGAGTCTGCAGCTCGTCGACGGTGGAGTGCCAACGGCCCAGCATCGACGCGGACTTGGTGTCCGGGTAGGCCTCGCCGGGGCCGCCGCCGAACCACTTCACCCGGTCGGCCTGCGCGAGCCCGAACCGGATGCCGAGCCGGGGCAGCGGGACCGTCCAGTCGCCTTCCGGGGCCACCGAAACGGTCAGCCGCAGCCTGGTCCCGTCGGAGGTCCAGCGGTACACCGTGCTCAGGCCCACCTCCCAGGCGGCGGGCGCCACCCGGGTCCGTACCGTCAGCGCGTCGTCGCCCCACTCCACGGCGCCCAGGCGGTGTTGCATGCGGTGCAGGCCGTACTTGCGCCACAGCATCCCGTACCGGGTGTCGGTCTGCCACTCGGCCCCGTCGTCGTTGTCGGTGGGCGCCCGCCACACATCCAGACGCAGCGCGCTCACCTCGACGCCGCCGATGGTCTTCAGCGCGCCGGTGCGGGCGTCGAAGGCGGCCGGGCCCAGGTAGATCTGCTTCTCGCTCGCGGTGGGGCGGTCGGTCGCGGCCACCGTGGGCAACGGACGGGCGGAGACGGGGAACTGGCCCCACGCGACCTCGTGGTCCTTCGGCCCCCACGCCGTGTCCGACGCCAGCAGCGCCCGCACCGTCCACTGGGTCTCCGACCCGTCCCGCGCGTCGGTCGGCGGCTCGGGCAGCTTCACCTCGGCCGACTCGCCCGGCGCCAACGCCGGTACCAACAGCGCGCCCGCCTCGACCGTCTCGCCGTCCACCTGGTACGACCACTCGAAGGCGAGCGTCGACAGATCGGCGAAGTCGTACTTGTTGGTGACGCGTACGGTGCCGTCCGCGCCGTCGCCCTCGATGCCGACCGGCTCGATGACCTTCTTGTACTCGACCAGCCCCGGCGACGGCGTCCGGTCCGGGAAGATCAGCCCGTCGCAGACGAAGTTCCCGTCGTGCAGCTCCTCACCGAAGTCGCCGCCGTAGGCGTAGCCCAGCTCGGGATGCCTGATGCCGTGGTCGATCCACTCCCAGATGAAGCCGCCCTGGAGCCGGTCGTACGCCTCGTACAGTCGCTGGTAGTCGGCGAGGCCACCGGGGCCGTTGCCCATGGCGTGCCCGTACTCGCATTGGATGAAAGGGAGTTCGCGGCGCTTGTGGGTGCCGCCGTCGAGCCTCTGGCCGATCTTCTCGACCTCGTCGTGGAAGGCGTACATCCGTGAGTACACGTCCGTGTCACGGCAGTTGATGTCGCCCTCGTAGTGCACGAGCCGGTCGGGGTCCCGGTCGTGGATCCACTCGGCCATCGCGGTGAGCCCGCGTCCGGTGCCGGCCTCGTTGCCGAGGGACCAGAACACGACGGACGGGTGGTTCTTGTCGCGCTCGACCATGCGGGCCGCGCGGTCCAGCAGGGCCGGGGTCCAGCGGTCGTCGTCGACGGGGTTGTCGCGCCAGGCCTGCTCGGTGAAGCCGTGCGTTTCGAGGTCGCACTCGTCGATGACCCACAGGCCGTACTCGTCGCACAGGTCGAGGAAGGCCGGGTGCGGCGGGTAGTGCGAGGTGCGGACGGCGTTGAGGTTGTGCCGCTTCATCAGCAGCACGTCCTCGCGCATGGTCTCCAGGTCGAGGGCGCGGCCCCGCTCGGGGTGCCACTCGTGGCGGTTGACGCCCTTGAACAGGATCGCCTTGCCGTTGACCTTGATCAGGCCGTCTTCCACGACGACCGTACGGAAGCCGATGCGCAGAGGAACGCGCTCGCCCTCCGTGACCAGGTGGCCGTCGTACAACCGAGGCGTCTCGGCGGTCCACGGCTCGACCGCGACCGTCACGGACTCGCCGGTCGCGACATCGATGTCCAGGGCGGGCACGGTGACCCGGCCCTCGACGTCGGAGTCGACGCGCAGGGTGCCCTCGCCGGTGACGTGGTCGTAGGAGGCGTGCACGAAGAAGTCGCGCACACTGCCCGCCGGGCGGTGCAGCAGGGTGACGTCACGGAAGATGCCCGGCAGCCACCACTGGTCCTGGTCCTCCAGGTACGAGCCCGCCGACCACTGGTGGACACGGACGGCGAGCACATTGCCGGCCGGCTTCAGCAGGTGCCCGACCGCGAACTCGTGCGGCAGCCGCGAGCCCTTGAACTGGCCGAGCTCCGTGCCGTTGAGCCAGACGCGGGCGCAGGACTCGACGCCGTCGAAGCGGAGGACGGCGTCGCCGTCCGACGGCCAGTCGTCCGGGAGGTCGAAGACCCGGAGGTGGTCGCCGGTGGGGTTCTCGGTGGGGACGTGCGGGGGGTCCACCGGGAAGGGATAGAGGTGGTTGGTGTAGATGGGTGAGCCGTGCTCCTGGAGGACCCAGTGGCCGGGGACGGCGACCTCTGCCCAGGCCCCGGTGTCATACCCGGGTTCGGCGAAGGAGTCGTCCTCGGCGTCGGCGGTCGGTGACAGGCGCAGGCGCCAGGTGCCGTTGAGGGACAGGGAGGCCGCGTCGGAGGACGCGTACCAGGCGCGGGGCGGCAGGGCCCCGCTGCCCGGTGCGACGTCCTCGACGTAGTCGATGGCGGTGGTGGTGCGGAAGGACATCGGTCTCCTAGGTCAGCCCTTGATGCCGGTCTGCGCGACGCCCTGGACCAGCCAGCGCTGCAGGAACAGGAACACGAACACCAGGGGCAGGATGGAAATGGCGGTGGCCATGAAGATCAGATGGAAGTTCACGGTCTGGTTGGTCATGTACGAGGAGAGCGCGACCTGCACCGTCCACGCCTCCTGGTCCTGACCGATGACCAGGGGCCACAGGAAGGCGTTCCAGCCGCTGATGAACGTGATGGTCGCGATGGCGGCGAAGAAGTTCAGCGAGTTGGGCACGACGATGCGCCAGTACGCGCCCCAATAGCCGAGTCCGTCCACGCGTGCCGCCTCCTCCAGCTCCTTGGGGAACCCCAGGAAGTACTGCCGGAACAGGAAGCAGGTGAAACCGCTGAAGAGCCCCGGAATGACCAGTCCGCGCAGTGTGGACACCCATCCGAGTGACGAGACGAGCACGAAGCTGGGGACGAAGGTGACGGCGGTCGGGACCATCAGGGTCACCAGAACGGCGTAGAAGATCTTGTTGGCGTGCTTGTACGGGATGCGGGCGAGGCCGTATCCGGCGAGCGAGCACACCAGGAGGGTGCCGATGGTGTGCAGGACGCCGACAACCGTGGAGTTCCACAGGGACTGGGCGAAGGGGACCGTCGGGTCGTCGAACAGCTCGGTGAAGTTGCCCCACTGGATGTCGGTGGGGAAGAACTTCCAGTTCTCGCCGGTGATCTCCGCGTCCGTGGACAGGGCGTTGCGGACGATCAGATAGAAGGGGACCAGGAAGAGGAAGGCGGCGATACCGGTTGCGAGGTACAGGCCCGTGGAGCCGAGGACACCGCCGCGCTTGATCTTGCGCGGCTTCCCGACGGTGGGCGTGGTGGTGGTCACTTGGACTCCTCACCCCTTCCGAAGCCCATGATCCTGCCCTGGAGCAGGGTCACCATGCAGATGAGCAGGGTCAGGATCATCGCGCCCGCGCTGCCGGCGCCGTAGTCCTGGTTCTCGCCGAGGGCCGTGTAGTACAGCTCGACCAGCGGCGGGCGGCCCCAGGTGGTCTTGGCGAGCAGGTTGAAGAACTCGTCGAAGGCCTGGTAGGCGGCGACCAGCAGCAGCAGGATCACGGCCGTCGAGGTGGCCCGCAGCTGCGGCAGGGTGACGTACCGGAAGGTCTGCCAGCCTGGCTTCGCGCCGTCGATGGCGGCCGCTTCGTACAGCTCCTGCGGGATGTTCTGCAAGGCCGCCAGGAACAGGATCATGTAGAAGCCGGCCTGGAGCCAGAGGCGTACGGTGACGATGACCAGCCAGTACCAGGGCGGGTCGGGGTTGGCCAGCCAGGCGATGTTGTCGATGCCGAACCAGCTGAGGACGGTGTTCATCAGGCCGAAGCGGACGCCGCTGAAGATGGACATCTTCCAGATCAGCGAGGCGGCGACGAAGCTGACCGCCGTCGGCAGGAAGAACACCGACCGGAAGAACGCCTTCATGAACCGGATGCGGTGCACCAGCAGCGCCAGGCCGAGCGAGAGCGCCCAGGTGATGGGTACGACGATCGCGGCGAAGACGGTGAAGGTGACGAGCGAGTCGACGAACTTGTCGTTCGTCAGCATGTACTTGTAGTTGTCGAAGCCGACGAACTCGCTGGGCGTGACCGTGAAACGGGCCTCGAAGAAGGAGAGGTACGCGCTCCAGCCGATCGGGATGTAGACGAAGATCACGAGCCCGATGAGGAACGGGCCGGTGAAGAGCCAGAAGTTGAGGGTGCGGCCGCGGATGCCGCGCCGCCGCGGGACCGAGGGGGTCTGCGCGACGGCGGGGCTCTTGGCGACCCCGGGCGTGGTGGTGGTCGACATGTCGTGGTCCGTCCGCCGGCCTATCCGAACAGCTTCTTCAGCTCGCGGTTCACCGTCTTGTCGGCCTTGTCGAGCGCGGCCTCCGGGTCACCGCCCTTACGGACCGCGTCGGCGACGACGCCCTCCAGGGCGACGATCATGGCCTGCGTCCAGGCCGGGTTGTCGAAGTGGCCGAACTCGTTGAAGAGCTTCACGCCCTCGGCGGCCAGACCCGACTTCAGCTTGTCGGCGGATTCGGCGAGCGAGGTGCGCGGCGGAATGTGGAAGCCGTACGACAGGGCCCAGTCCTCCTGGTACTCCTTCTGGTCGATCCACAGCCACTTGACGTACTCCTTCGCCTCGTCGAGGTGCTTCGACTTGGCGTTGACGAACATCGACCAGCCGCCGTTGGTGACCGCCGGCTTGGCGCCGTCCGCCGAGGACGGGAACGGGATGATGCCGACGTCGTCACCGAGCGCCTGCTGGATCACCGGCATCGCCCACATGCCGCACCACTGCATGGCGACCAGGCCCTGGGTGATCGCCGACGGGTCCCACCAGTCGGCGGGGGCGTCGAGCAGCATGTGGCCGCCCTTGAACATCGTGCGGAGCTTGGTCAGGCCCTCGGCGACCGCGTCCGTGTGGTACGCGATCTGGTTCTTGTCGTCGAGGGTGTCGGCGCCGGCCGACCAGATCAGCGGGTTCATCACCGGGGTGACCGAGTTGCCGAGGAAGACGCCCTTGACCTTGTCGGTGGTGAGCTTGGCCGCCGCCTCGACCAGCTCGTCCAGCGTCGTCGGCGGCTCGATGCCGGCGTCCTCGAGCATCGACTTGCGGTAGTAGAAGAACTGCGGGTCGTCGATCATACGGACGCCCCATATCTTCCCGTCGATGGTGTGCGAGGCGATGTCGGCCTGGTTGAAGTCGTCCTTGACCGGGTTGATGATGTCGCTCAGATCCGCCACCTGGCCGCTCTTGACGAGCTGGATCTGCGGGTGGAACTCGAAGACGTCCGGCGCGTTGTCGGTGAGCAGGGCGGAGAACAGCTTGCTCTCGAAGTTCGTCCCCGTGATCCACTGCGTGGTGACGTTCGCCTTGTCGTAGGCCGCCGCGTACTTCTTGATGGCCTGCTCGGTCCCGGCCTCACCGTACGCGTGGAAGTACTGCACCAGGTTCGTGCCCGAACCCGACCCGCCCCCACGCCCGTTGTTGCTCCCGCAGGCCGCCAGCCCGCCGGCGGCGGCCAGGCCCATGGCGGCCCGCAGTACGGATCGGCGGTCCCAGTTGGTGTTGCTGAATGCCGACATGCTGACGTCCTTGTCTCGAGTACGGCTGCGGCTCGGTTGGCTCAGCGCCAGATGGCTCAAATGAGCCTGCGGTGCGGGACGTTAACCTTCGGCTAAGGCTTCGGCAAGGGGTCGGACGAAGCCTGTTCGAAGCGTTGTGTAACGTTCGGAATGCCGAACGTGACGAGTCGGGGGGGGGCCCCCCCCCCGCCGGCCCCCCCGCCCCCCCCCCCGGGCCCCCCCGGGGGTTGAAAAAAGAGCGGGGGCGCCGCCCCAGAAAAAGTTTATGTGGGGGGGGGGGGGGGGGGTGAAA